>JBIIDI010000122.1:0-5079 GCA_044238425.1 Ilumatobacteraceae bacterium | reverse complement strand
GACTCGTATGCAGCGGCAATGGCCGGCACGAACATGTCGGCGATCAGCGCCGCGCTGCGCGGCGTCGAGAACACCCTCGTCGCCACGCACCTCAGCCTCCTCGAAAAGCTCGAGGGCACGATGGGCGGGAACAAGATCGCCGCAATCCTCACCGTCGAGGCGCGCCAGGCCGCCGTGCTCGCCACGCTCGACGGTGCGTCGCTCGATGCGGCGCTCGTCAACGATGCAGTCGCGCTCACGATCGACGGGGTGAACTCATGAACCGCATGAATCGTCGCCGCATGCTCGGCATGAGCGGTGCCGGCGCACTCGCCGCATTCCTCGCCGCTTGCGGCAAGCAGGCCGGGGTCACCGAAAGCGCGAACATCCGCGCGCTCGGCGTGCCCGCCGACATTCCCGGTCTCGGCACCGAGGAAGTCAACGACGTCGTCCTGCTGCGCACGGCGGCATCGCTCGAGTTCACCGCCATCGACGCCTACGAAGCGGCGCTCAACCTCGGAGTGTTCAGCGGCTCGGCCGCCGCGCTGCGCCAGGTCGCCATCCGCATGCGCGACGACCACCGCGGTCACGCCGATGCGGTGAACGGTCTCGTCGTCCTAGCTGGCGGCACGGCCTTCGAGTGCGCCAACCCGCGCTTCAACGAGGTGTACCTCGCTCCGGCACTCGCGGCGATCACCGCCGCGGACAACGCCGACGTTCCCGGCGACGTGCTCGCACTCGCCCACGGCCTCGAGACCGTTGCCGCACAGACGTACCAGAGCGTCGTCGGAGTGCTCACGACGCCGGCATTGCGTCGCGCGGCGATGACGATCGGCCAGGACGAGTCACGCCACGCCGCAGTGCTCGCGCAGGCGATCAACCCCGGTGCAGCCGGTGTCGGTCCGAGCGTCGATGCCGACGGTCGCCCGCTCATCGCCGCGGTGCCCTCGGCGTTCGGCGAGCTCACGGCGACGCCGCTCACGCTCGGTCCGGTGCGCGCCGACGGTTCGCGCTTTCAGGTGTCGCTCGAGACGCCGAGCCTCAACTCGTTCATCTATCCGAACGTCACCTGCGCCTGATCCGCGCTCGGATCATCTCGACACAGCCGTAGCCTCACCGGTGGACGGTGAGTCGGTCGGGTGGCCGCGGCGTGCGGGAAACCGGGCGTCGAGGAAAGTCGGGACTTCACAGGACAAGGTGCTGGCGCGAGCCAGGTCGGGGCGACCTGACATCTCGTGCAACAGAGAGAGACCGCCGATGGCGGGGTTCGCCCCGATCAGGCAAGGGTGAAACGGTGCGGTAAGAGCGCACCAGTGTCGGCGGCGACGCCGGCAGCTCGGTACGTCACCTGAAGCAAGACCATGCAGGAGGGATGAGCGGTCCGCTCGCCTTCGGGCAACCTCCGGGTAGGTCGCATAGAGGGATGGTCACCCATGCATCGCCCACGGGCGTTGCAGGACAGAATCCCGCTTACAGATCGACTCACCGTCCCACTTCGCCGCGCGACGCGGTGCGTGACACCCACCAGCGCCACAGCGCGAATGCCCCGACGATCTCGAGGGGCAGGTTCCACCAGCCGCGACTGACGACGGGCAGCGGCGCATCGACGAAGGCCCATCCGCCGATCGGCCACCAGAACGATTCCGTCGCGGTGAACGCGCCGTCGAACACGAGGTGGAGGAACATTCCGATCGGCAGACCGAGCAGGACCTTGCGAATCGGTTTGCGCCCGAGCGTCACGAGCATGACGACGGCAAGCACCGCAATGCTCGTCACGACCGAGTGCATCAACCGCCATCCGGTCGGCCAGTCGACGACGTCGGGCAGCACCGCACCGACGGCGAGCAACCGGTAGTCGAAGCGCGGATCGCGGAACACCCACGCAATGGTGAGGATCGCGGTGGCGATGAACCAGAAGAACATGGTCGCGGTGTCAGACGACGAGCAGGCAGCCGCAATACGGACAGCGCGGATCTTCACCGGCTCCGAGCGCCTTGAGCTCGCCGATTTCCTTCGGCGACAGCGCCGTGTGACAGCCGCTGCACGAATTCTTCGTCACTTCGGCAATCGTCACCGTCGCCGAACGCGGACGGGCGGCGTCGTACTTTGCGAGGAGTGCGGCGTCGATCGTCGCGACCACGACCGCACGTTCACTCGTCGTCGCGTCGATGGTTCGCGTGACCTCGGCGGCGGCGTCGTCGGCACGGATCGTGTCGGCGGCGACGACGGTGGCACGTTCGGCGCGCAGAGCTTCCAGTTCGGAGCGTCGCGCGGCGAGGCGTTCCGACTCCTCGAGCAACTCGAGCTCCTCGTCGTCGAGTCCGGCGTGCTTTGCGACGACGATCGCGATCTCGTGTTGCAGCGCCTCGGCTTCGCGGGGAGCGATGACGGTCTTCAACTGGGCCTCGAAGCGCGACTTCTTCGCGTCGAGGTCCGTGCCCGCCGAATCGAGCTCACCGATCCGCCGTTCGATCGCCTGTAGCCGGTCGTCGCATTCGGCGAGCTGCCGGTCGACGTCGGCGAGCGCGGCGCTGCTCGCCAGGAGCGCCGCCTTCTCCGGCAACGTGCCGAGTCGATGGCGCAGCTGCGTGAGCTTCGTGTCGAGTGCCTGCACGGCGAGCAGCGGTCGCAGGCTCATGACGTGCGTGCCCATCCCGGAAGTCCGGTCGCACAGTCGTACACGTAGTGACCGGCGATCGGCACGGACGGCATCGGAGAGAACTTGTTGTTCTCGAACGGACTGATCGTCGTGCTCGTCGGCAACACACTGACGACGGCCGTGTCGGGAACGCTCGGCGTCGTTTCGGCGGGAACGTCACCCGCGACGACGGTCGTGGTCGTCGTGCGCGGCGCACCGGCAACGGTCGTGGTCGGGATCGTTCCCGACACGATCTGCGCGACGCACTCCACACCGGGAAGATACAGCCGTGCCGCAGGACGCTTCGGTGCGAGGTACGTTTTCCACTCCTCGCTCTCCGGATCGTCGGTGAAGTCGCGCACGGGGAGCCCCGCGTGCACGGCATCCATGTACTGCTTCCAGATGTGCGCCGGGTACGTCGCCCCGGTGACGGTGTTGCGCGAAAAGCCCCACCGTCCCACGATCTGATCGCGGAACTCCGGCACCTGCGCCATCGGCGTGTAGCCGCGCGGATCACCCACCCACACGACGGTCGTGTAGTCGGGAGTGAAGCCGACGAACCATGCGTTCGTGTTGCGCGCCTGCGTGCCCGTCTTGCCCGCCGCCGGGCGATCGTCGGCGAGCGGGGTGCGTCGCGCCGTTCCACCGGTGAGCGTTCCCTTGAGGATGTCGACCGTCTTTGCCGCCGACGAAATCGTCAGCACTTCGGCACCCGGGCGTTCGGTGCGTTCGTAGGTCGTCTCGCCGTTGCGATCCTCGATGCGCAACAGGAAGTACGGCTCGTGGTGCACACCGAGATTGGCGATGCTCTGCGCACCCGACGCCATGTCGAGCGGACTCATTTCGTTGGCGCCGGTGGCGAGCGATGCGAAGGGCTCGATCGCGTGCAACTCGGGCGTCAACCATTCCGAGCGCGAGAGTTCGTAGATGCGGTCGACGGTGCGCCGCAGACCGACGATCTGCGACAGCTTCGCGTATGCGCAGTTGATCGACAGCGCCGTCATGCGCCGCAACGGACCGACGGGCTCGCTCACGCCGTTCGTCACGACGAACGGTTCGTCGGGATTCTCCGGGTTCGGCAGGGTGCACGGCAGCACGCCGTCGATGAGGTCGTTGGCTTCGGCTTCGGCTTCGAGTGCCGCGGCGAGGATGAAGATCTTCACGCTCGAACCCGTTTGGCGGCGTCGCATCGCGAGGTTCACCTCGTTTTCGCCGGCACGGAAAGGTCGCCCGCCGACCATCGCGCGGATGGCGCCCGTCGACGTTTCGAGCGAGACGAGTGCGGGTTGCGCACCGACGGAATTCTCGGGCATCAACGTCACCGCTTCGTCTGCGGCCGCCTGGGCGTCGAGATCGAGCGTCGTGTAGATCTTCAGACCGCCGCGGAACAGTCGGTTGTAGCGCTCTTGGTACGTGTCGCCGAGCAGCGGGCGCGACAACAGGTACTCCTTCACCGTTTCGGTGAAGTGCGTGCGCGTCACCGGGCTGTCGGGTCGGCTCTTCACGCTCTGCGGGAGCGCCGACACGCTGAGAGCGTCGATCTCCGCATCGCTCATGTCGATGAGACCCTCGGCGGCGATGCGCTTCAGCACCGCTTTGTAGCGGCGCAACGACAGAGCCTTCTCGCGGATCGGATCGTACGCCGACGGAGCGCGTACCAGACCGACGAGGAACGCGCCCTCCATCACCGTGAGATCGGCGACCGACTTGCCGAAGTACACCTCGGCCGCGGCTTGGATGCCGTACGCGTTGTATCCGTAGAAGTTGGTGTTGAACCACCGCTCGAGGATGGTTTCCTTCGACACGTCACGTTCGAGCAACACCGCGTAGCGCATCTGAAGCAGCTTGTAACGACCGTCGCGCGGCAGCGTCGCGAGCAGCTCGTTCTTCACCACCTGCTGGGTGATCGTCGATGCGCCGCCCGCCGAACCCGATCCGAGGTTCGACACGACCTGACGGGCGACGGCACGCAGGTCGACGCCGCGGTGCTGCATGAAGTTGCGGTCCTCGACGGCGAGCAGCGCGGCAACGACATGGTCGGGAATCTCGTCGAACGTCACCTGTTGGCTGTTCTCCGCCTGGAACACTCCGATCTGGCGCCCCTTCACGTCGTAGACGACGCTGCGTTCGGCGAGTCCGGTGAACCCGGCGACGTCGAACAGCTCGATCGGAGTCTGGTCGTGGGCGTTCACCGCGCGCCACGCGAGCGGCGCGGCCGCAACGATCGTCGCCGAGACGAAGAGGGCGGCAAGGAGCAAAGCAAGAGTCGTGCGCACGGCCCATCCGCGGGGTCCGACAATCAGCCAGTGCGCACCGGGAGCGTTCGTCGTCGCACGCGCCGACGAACGGCGCATGCGCTGTCGTTCACGTCGCGCCATCGGGATCCTCGTCATGCTACGTGGTGGTACGGTGCGAACGGTGAGCACGCAGCATCGTCCGTTCCGCTTCGGAATCCAGGCGGC
>JBIIDI010000121.1:0-5087 GCA_044238425.1 Ilumatobacteraceae bacterium | reverse complement strand
ACGCCGCAGCCGCATTGAGCACGACCGTGTCGCGGATAGCGCGCAGCTCCCCTGCCTCGCCGGCGAAGATCCGCCGCACGATCGCCGCGTTGTGCGCCGGATCGCCGCCCTGCAACTCGCTCGTCGGCGCCGGTGCCAAACCGAGATCCGCGGCATCGAAGAACGTCTCGACAGCCGGTTCGCCGCGCGCCACGCTGACGATTGAGTTCGTTCCCGCCAACGACAGCTCGTCCAATCCACCCGCACCGTGCACGAGCCACGCGGCGCGGATACCCCGTGCGGAGAGCGCGGCCGCCATGTGCGGACGCATCGTCGCATCGGCGACGCCGACGAGCATGAACGACACGTTCGCGGGGTTGGCGAGCGGCCCGAGAAGGTTGAACACCGTCGGCACGCCGAGCGAACGGCGCACCGGTCCGACGTGCCTGAACGCGGGGTGGAACGCGGGCGCGAAACAAAAGCCGACACCGCTGCGCTGCACGCACGCAACGACCTGCTCCGACGACATTTCGATGCGCGCACCGAGTGCCTCGAGCACGTCGGCGGTGCCGCACTTCGACGAGGCCGCGCGGTTGCCGTGCTTGCACACCGGCACGCCGGCACCTGCGACGACGAACGACGCCATCGTCGAGACGTTCACCGAGTTGCTGTGATCGCCGCCGGTGCCCACGATGTCGATGGCACGCTGCGCGACGTCGTCGGGAAGAGACACCGTCACCGCGGCGGCGCGCACGCCGTCGAGCAAACCGCTGAGTTCCTCGCCGTCGACGCCTTTGTCACGGAATGCAAGAAGGATCGCCGCGACATCGTCGGGAGCAACGGCCCCCGACAGCAGCGCATCCATCACTTTGCGCGCACATGCGCGATCGAGCGAACGACGCGCAGCGAGCGCCTCGATCACCTCACCAAGGACGTCGAACGACTGCAGACGCGCGACGTCACCCATGGGCGCACTCACCCATGAATGACAGCCTCAGGCCGACTGGCGTCGCTGGCGCAACAAGCGGCGACGTTCCTTGCCCGTCGTTCCGCCCCACACACCTTGTTTCTCGCGCGACGCCAACGCGTATTCGAGGCAGGCGAGACGCACCGCGCACTGCTCGCAGACGGACTTGGCAACTTCGGCATGGTCATCGGAATCGGGATAAAACATCTCCGGATCGAGCCCGTGACACGCCCCTTGCACTCGCCACGAAAGATCCAACGTCGTCATGGTCGCGGCCCCCAACCGCACCGGCACCATCCGTGCACCGGTTCCCGCGAGAGTAGAGCCCGGCCGGGATCCCGCGCCAATTCGCGCCGTGGCGCGTCAGGCGAGCAGGGATCGCAGCATCCACGCAGTCTTCTCGTGCACCTGCATGCGCTGCGTGAGCAGGTCGGCAGTCGGCTCGTCGTGGGCGGCGTCGACGACGGGGAACAGCGCCCGTGCGGTGCGCACCACCTGTTCCTGGCCCTCGACGAGACGACGGATCATTTCGGTGGCGGGCGGCACGTCGCCCTCTTCGACGATGTTCGTCAGTTTCGCAAACTCGGCGTACGAACCGGGAGCGAGCACGTCGAGTGCGCGGATCCGCTCGGCGATGAGATCGACGGCGAGCGCAAGTTCGTTGTACTGCGTTTCGAACATGAGGTGCAGGGTCTGAAACATCGGTCCGGTGACGTTCCAGTGGTACTTGTGCGTCTTCAGGTACAAGGTGTACGTGTCGGCGAGGAGCACGCCGAGCCCTTCGGCGATGGCCAGGCGATCCTTGTCGGCAATTCCGAGCTGCGGTGTCATTCGTGACCTCCTTGTGCGAGCAGTCGCTCGTCGTCCTCCCCCACACCGTACGCCCGGGCGAGCACCTGCATCGGATGCACGACGTCACACCCGGTCAGCGCGGCGATCTCCGTGTTCGTGACGTGGCAGTCACCGACGAAACAACCGGCACCCGTGGCACGGAGTCGGTCGGCGAGTCGTTGCGCGAGCGGAATTGCGGCGGTCGCGTTGCGCTCGCGCAGACCCCACTCACCACCACCCGACTCGTCTTCCACGACGGAGACGTGCGCGCCGGTCAACTTCATGAGGTCTCTCGCGTGGCCGTCGGCGCACAAGGCACGCAGGTGACTCGACGCGCCGTACGCGATCGTCGTCGCTACCCCGCCCGGAAAGCTCGTGTCGAGGGTCGTTCGGTCGTTGCCATGCATTCGAATGAGGTACTCGGCCGGATCGAAGGTGCGCTCCGCCACGAGACGTGCATCCGGACCGCCGACGTATTCGGGGTATGCGGTGCGCACGACGTAGGTGCATGACGGTTGGGCAACGACGACGTCGTTGCCCCGCTTCACCGAAGCCGCCAGCGCGGTGACGTTGTCCACCGCGACCCGCGTGAATCCGTGCACGTCCCCGGCGTGCAGCATCGGCGCACCGCAACAGCGCACCGTACCGAGCTCGCAGTGCACACCGTTGTGCTCGAACACCTTCACCAGCGACGCACCGACTGATGGGGCGTGATATTCGACGATGCACGTGGGAAACACCGCGACGTTGCCGCGCGCATCCGCCATGCGCACCTTCGGCCGGCGGGCGAACCACGTCGAAAACCGCACCGGGGCGAAGCGGGGAACGTGCGCGGTGCTCGAGATGTCGAACAGTACGGCGAGGACACGACGCAACGGCGAACCCGGGCGAGCACCGGTGACGCGATTGACGATTCGCGGCACCCGAGTTGCGATCGCGCCGACGAGGTCGGCGTGGGAAGCGATCCAATCGGAAACTCGACGCCGCACCGACCGCTCGCCGCGCGTGCGGCGCGCGGCCGCGACCCGCAACAGCGCACGCGGAACGTCGACCGCGGCCTCGTGCCGCCCCGGTGCGTAGGGGCAACGTACGACGCACAGCGTGCACTGCGAGCACGCCTCGGCGACGGCGTCCTGATCGTCGGGTGTCATCAATCCGGCATCGCGAGGCGCAAGCCGATCGAGTCGTTCGAACAATGCGGGAAACACTCCGCACAGATCGGTACACGCCCGACAGCCGTTGCACACGTCGAACAACCGACTGAGGTCGGTGCGCGCATCCGCTTCGTCGAAATATGCCGGATGCTGCGGGTCGTACGTCGTCATTGCTGGTGCACCGTTGCTGCACTCGTCGCAGCCGCCGTCGTGACCCTACCCCCGCTGCACAGGCCGCAACGGCGACCGACGCCGATTTCCTAGGCTCGCGACGTGAGCGTGCTCGCCATCGACGTCGGCACGACGTCGGTACGCGTCGGAGTCGTGCGCGGCGACGGCACGATCAGCGCACGTCGCAGCGCCGCCGTCACCGTCGACCGTCCGTCGCCGGGCCTCGCCGAGTTCGACGCCGACGCACTGCGCCGCACGGTCGTGCAACTCGCCGTCGACTGCATCGGCGAGGCCGGCCGTGTCGATGCCGTCGGCATCGCCGTACAGCGCGCCTCGGTCGTCGCGTGGAACTCAGTGTCGCGAACACCGATGCATGCGGCGATCTCATGGCAGGACCTGCGCACGATCGGTGACTGTCTGACAATCGCAGCAACGCACGGCATACGTCTCGCCGCGAACCAGACGGCGACGAAGGCGGGCTGGCTGCTTCGTCATCTCGCCGCAACGGGTGGCGACGTGTCGAATGTGCGCATCGGCACCCTCGACACGTGGCTCATCGATGCGTTGTCGAACGGCGACACGTTCGTCACCGAACCCTCGAACGCCGCCGTCACCGGGCTCGTCGACCCCGAGTCGATCGTGCAGTTCGCCTGGTCGCCGACGCGCTGCGCGGCAACGGGTGTCCCGATCGAACTGCTCGCACCGATGCATGCGTCACCCGGCCCGCTCGCCCTCGCCACCGCGTTGCCCGGCGCACCTCCGATCGTCGCCGCTCTCGGCGACCAGCAGGCGTCGCTCATCGGCCAGGGTGCGCTCGACGCCGGCATCGCCAAACTCACGCTCGGTACGAGCGCGATCGCCGATGCGTACATCGGCACCGACACGCCCGCACTGCTCGACCGTGCGGCGCACGGCAGCTACCCGGTCGTCGCGCACTCACTCGAAGGCGTACTTCACTGGGCACGGGAGGCCGTCATCCTCACCGCCGGAACGTGCATCGACTGGCTCGTCGACGATCTCGGACTACTCGCACACCCCGCCGACAGCGCGACGGTGGCGGCGAGCGTCAACGACACCGACGGTGCGTGGTTCGTGCCGGCCATGCTCGGACTCGGTACGCCGCACTGGGATTACGGCGCACGCGGCACCTTGCTCGGCCTCACGCGCGGCACGACCCGCGCCCACGTCGTGCGCGCCGTGCTGCGCGGCATTGCCCACCGCAGTGCCGATCTCATCGACGCGATGCACAGCGACGGTGCGGGCATGCCGTCGCGCCTGCGAGTCGACGGTGCGATGAGTCGCAACGCGGTGCTCGTCGCCGAGCTGGCGAACGCGACGGGATGCACGATCGACGTGTGCGACGAACGCGAAGCGACTCTGCGCGGTGCCGGCTTTGCCGCCGGTATCGCCGCCCGAACGTGGCCGACTCTCTCCTCGACGGCACGATTCGCAACGGTGCGCGAGTCGCACGAACCGACGATGTCCGATGCTCAGCGAGCGGAAGCACGCTCACAATGGCACGAAGCGGTCTCCCGATCGCAGGGCTGGATTCCGGAACTCTCGGCGCTCGACTTCTGACGACTACGCTCGGTGCGGTTTCACCATGGCACTTTCCACCCGCACCCTCCCCGCGTCCAACACCCGCCCGACGCCGGCCGACGAGCCGGTCATTGCGGCCGCCGTTCTCGCCGAACGCGCGGTGACGGACCTGTACGACACCCTCCTCGACAACGGCGCTTTGTCGAACGACTTGCGCCAGGTCGGTGCGTTGTTCCGCGACCACCATCGCGCCGCCGCCGACGTGCTCACGGCGCTCATCGGCACCGCGGCACCCCGCGGTCGCAACGACTTCGTCTACGACTCGTATGCAGCGGCAATGGCCGGCACGAACATGTCGGCGATCAGCGCCGCGCTGCGCGGCGTCGAGAACACCCTCGTCGCCACGCACCTCAGCCTCCTCGAAAAGCTCGAGGGCACGATGGGCG
>JBIIDI010000120.1:0-5111 GCA_044238425.1 Ilumatobacteraceae bacterium | reverse complement strand
GGTTCTCCGAGTACTTCTCCCACGTCGTTGCCACGTGGTACAGACGTCCACCGACCACACCGGCGGGAACCGCGATGATCGCGATCGAACTCGCATCGTCCTTCGTGGCGATGCCCTTGGCGACGAACCGTTTGCCGAGCAACCACGTTGCAACGACCACACCGAGTGCGATCATCAATCCGTACGCGTTCAGCCGCAGCGGTCCGAGCTGCAACGAACCCGTTGAAGGACTCGGTATCGACGCCAGCCAGTTCATTTCCTCCACGATAGGTTCGTCCGTCGTGGCCGCACGTTCGCGCCGAATCGAATGGAGCGCATTCACCGGAATTGCGCCCGTCGTCACCTTGTTCCCCGGCTGGCTGCTGGCGATGTTCGTTCTCTGGCTTCCCTTTGCCGCCTGGTCGACCGTGTCCTATTGGTTCTTCGTGTCCGCCGCGCTCGCCCTCGGCGTGCTCATGTTCTCCCGCCCGGTGCAGCGCTTCGTCATCATGCGTCTGCTCGGAGCGCGAACACCCACCGCTACCGAAGCTCGACGTCTCGAGCCGGCATGGCTTGCCGTGTCGCGTCGAGCACGGCGCCGACCCGATTCGTTCGTTCTCGCCGTCATCGATGACGACTCGCTGAACGCCTTCGCCTGCGGCGGACACCTCGTCATCGTGTCGTCGTACGCCGTGCACGAGCTCGACGACGACGAACTGCGCGGGGTGCTCGCCCACGAACTCAGTCACCACCTCGGCTTGCACACCGTCGCACTCACCGTGTCGCAGTGGATGAGCCTGCCGATCATTGCGTTGGCGTCCCTCGGCACGCGCATTCAGCACGTCGCCGAGGCGGCCACGACGACGTTCGCCGACCGGTATCCCGCGTTGCGGTTCGTCGGTCGCGTCGTGTCGGCAACCCTGCACGTCGTGTCGTGGTTGCTGCGCCTCAACGTGTCGCTCGCCAGTGCACTCGGCACCACTCTCGGACGCCCGTCGGAATTGCATGCCGACCGCCGCGCCGCCGAACTCGGGTTCGGTCACGAGTTGTTGAAGGCGCTGCGTCGCGTCGATGCCGCCGATCGCGAGCGCTCCCGCCGCCTTGCTGCACGGCGTCGCCGCTGGGCCAGCCATCCCCCGGCGAAGCTGCGCATCAACCACCTGAGCAGTCACCTGCGCCGCGTCACACCACGTTGGTCGGGCCCGCGATGACTCGCCGCACCGCGATCGCCCTCGCCGCCGCGGCGATCGGTGCAGGGTCGCTCGTCGCCCTCGGTCTCGCACCGTTGCGCTGGTGGCCGCTCGCACTCGTCGGCGTCATCACGTCGCAACTCATCGCCGAGCGATGGTTCCCGCGAGCCCGATTCCTGCCCGGGTTCCTCTTCGCCCTCGGATGGTTCGCACCGGCCACCGGCTGGATGTGGTTCCTCACCGCGCCCGGCTGGATCGCCGCCGTCCTCTTCTTTGCGTCGCTGCACGGTGCTGCCACCTCGGTGGCGGGCCTCGTCGCGGCGCGCGGCGCGCGCATCGTCGTGCGCGCATGTGCGCATGCACTCGCCGAGGCGATCCGTTTCTCGTTCCCGTTCGGTGGCGTGCCGATCGCCAGTCTCGCGATTGCAGCGTCACCCACTCCCGGCGGGCAACTCGTGCGGCTCGTCGGACCTCTCGGTGTGAGTGCGTGGGTGCTGCTCGTTGCTGCGGTGATCGTCGTCGGTGTGTACGGGTCGCGCGGTTCACGTACGGCGCGCATTTCGCTCGTCGCACTCCTTCTTCTCGTTCCCGTTGCGCGACTCGTTCCCGGTGCCCGCAACAGCGGAGACTCGTTGCGCATCGCACTCGTGCAGGGCGGTGGTCCGCAGGCCCTGCTTGCGATCGACTCCAATCCGCGCGACGTCGTCGATCGTCATCTCCTCGCCACCGACACCTTGTCTCCCGCCGACGACATCGACGTCGTCGTGTGGCCGGAGAACGTCATCGACGTGCGCACGTTCGCCGGCAGCACGGTGGCCGCCGAAGTTGCCGCGCAGGCGAAGCGTCTCGATGCCACGTTCCTCGTCGGCGTCACCGAGAGCGTGCCGAACGGCTTCACCAACGCCCAGGTCGTCATCACGCCCGACGGCGAGATCGTCGATCGTTACGACAAAGTGCGTCGCGTTCCGTACGGCGAGTACGTCCCGCTGCGCGGACTTCTCTCGGCGGTCGGTGCGCCGGTGGGTCGCGTGCCGCGCGACGCGGTGGCGGGCGACGGAACGGCGGCCGTGCGCGTCGGTGAACACGTGCTTGCCGTCGTCATCTCGTGGGAGACGTTCTTTGCCGGTCGCGCCAACGAAGGAATCGAAGCCGGTGGTTCGGTTCTCGTGAATCCGACGAACGGCTCGAGTTACACCGGCACGTTGTTGCAGGAACAACAACTCGACGTGTCCCGCTTGCGTGCCCGCGAAACCGACCGCTACACGTTGCAGGTCGCAACGACGGGCATCACCGCGCTCATCTCGCCCGACGGTGACGTCATCCGTCGCACGTCGATCGGCGAGCAGGTCGCCTTCGTCGCCGACGTTCCCCTGCGCACGGGGCGCACCGTCTACTCGCACACCGGAGATGCCGTCCTCATCATCGCCCTTCTCGGCGGTGCAATCGCGATGGCGTTGATGCCCCGGGCACGGGGGCTGCGCCACAGATAGCGTCCACACGCATGTCGGTGGGGCACGACATGCGCGCAACGCATGACCGGTTGCGCAACGGCCCGCTGCGCATCGCGTACCTCACGTACCGCGGCAAGCCGCACGTCGGCGGCCAGGGCGTGTACACGCGGCACCTCACCAAGGCGCTCGTCGATCTCGGTCATCACGTCGAGGTGTACGGCGGTCAGCCGTACCCGGTGCTCGATCCGCGCATCGAGATGCACAAGTTGCCGAGCCTCGACATCTTCAACGATCTCTACCCCGGTCGCTTTCCCGCGTACTGGGAGATCAAGGAATGGCCGGACGCCGTCGAGGTGCTCGAGTTCCTGCGCGGCACGTTCGGCGAGCCGCGCGCGTTCTCGCTGCGCGCGTACCGCGCCCTGAAGCCCCGCGCTCTCGACTTCGATCTCGTGCACGACAACCAGTGCCTCGGCACGGCGATCACGCGGATCAACGACATCATTCCCACGATCGTCACGTTGCACCACCCGATCACCCGCGACCGTGCGCTCGAAATGAGCCACACACCGAACTGGTGGAAGCGCCGTGCAATCGGTCGTTGGTACAACTTCGTGCGCATGCAGGGCAAGGTGGCGCGCTCGATGCCGCGCATCGTCGTCGTCAGCGAGAACTCGATCAACGACATCGAAAAGGACATGGGTGTGCAACGCGACCGCATGCGCCTCGTTCCCGTCGGCGTCGATCCCGATTTGTTCACCCCGTTGCCGCACGTCGAGCGCGAGCCGGCGCGGCTCATCACCACGGCATCGGCCGACGTTGCACTGAAGGGTCTCTCCTATTTGTTGGAGGCACTCGCCAAGTTGCGCACCGAGCGCGAGATACGTCTCACCATCATCGGCAAGCCGCGCGCCGGTGCCAGTGCCGATCTCATCGAATCGCTCGGCCTGAAGGACTGCATCGACTACGTGTCGGGCGTTCCCGACGAAACGATCGTCGAGTTGTACGCGCGCAGCACGCTCGCCGTCGTGCCGTCGCTGTACGAAGGGTTCAGCCTTCCCGCCATCGAGGCGATGTCGACGGGCATCTGTCTCGTCGCCACCACCGGTGGCGCGTTGCCCGAAGTGACGGGGCGCGACGGTGACACGGTGTTGTCGTGCCCACCCGGTGACGTCGACGCACTCGCCGCGGCCATTCGCCGCGGTTTGGATGACGCCGATCTGCGGGCCCGAGTCGGCGCGGCCGGTCGCAGGCGCGTCGTCGAGCGCTGGTCGTGGCGCCACTGCGCGCAGCTCACCGTCGAGCAGTACCGCGAGGTGCTCGCCATGCCCCGCAACCTCGAGTTGCTCGCCAAGCGGGAGCGCAACGCCTGATGCTCACGGTGCGCTTCGACGAGCTCCCGATCACCGAGCGCACGCTGTTCCTCGATGCAGGTGCGGGCTTCGGCCGGCACGCCTTCGAAGCCGCGCGGCGCGGAGCATGCGTCGTGGCCCTCGATTACGGCGACGCCGAAGTCACGTCCACCCGAGCCACGTTCGCCGCCATGGCGTACGCCGGTGAAATCGACGAGTCGCGCTTCGTCGGCTGCATCCGTGGAGACGCGACGCGACTTCCGTTCGCCGACGGGGCATTCGACGTCGTCGTCACGTCCGAGGTACTCGAGCACATCCACGACGATGCTGCTGCGTTGCGCGAGCTCTCCCGCGTGCTTGCACCGGGCGGCACGTTCGCCGCCACCGTTCCGTCGTGGTTCCCCGAGCGCATCAACTGGATGCTCTCCGAGGAGTACCACGCACCGTTCGTCGAGGGCGGCCACGTGCGCATCTATACCGCGCGAGAACTGCAGCGCAAGATCGCCGGCAACGGTTTGCGTCTGCGACGCTCGCACCGCGCGCACGGCTTGCACTCGCCGTACTGGTGGCTGCGCTGCGCCGTCGGCCCGCAGCGCGACGACCATCGTCTCGTCAACCGCTACAAGAAGTTGCTCGAACGCGACATCATCGAGGGTCTGCGTTCGACGCGCATCGCCGATCGTCTGCTGTCGCCGCTCATCGGCAAGTCGTACGTCATCTATGCGACCAAACTTCGTGTTCCCCGTACCACCGGCCGCACCGATGCATCGCGACATACCAACTCCCGCTCCGACTCGTCATCCCCCACCACCGCGGCGGCCGCCCGATGAGTACCGCACCCCACTCGTTCGTGCCGAGCGTCGACCAGCTGCACGACACCGCGTCGTGGCTCGCATCGTTGCAGCTCGACAACGGCATGATTCCGTGGTTCCCGGGCGGCCATTGCGATCCGTGGAATCACGTCGAAGCGGTGATGGCACTCGGCGTCATGGGACGCCACGATTCTGCGCGCGCGGGTTTGCAGTGGCTCGCCGACACCCAGCGCGGAGATGGCTCGTGGCACAACTACTACGCCACCTCCGGTGCGGTGAACGACGCCAAGCTCGACTCGAACGTCACGGCATACGTTGCCACCGGTGTGT
>JBIIDI010000020.1:0-17698 GCA_044238425.1 Ilumatobacteraceae bacterium | reverse complement strand
GCCGGCCGCCGTGGCGGCGGCTCTCGCGCACACCCCGGGAATCGTCGTCGTCGACGAGGCCTACGCCCAGTTTGCGCGGTTCACTGCGCTCGACCTGGTGGGCGACGAATCGCGGCTCGTCGTCACCCGCACGTTTTCCAAGACGTGGTCGATGGCCGCGGCACGTCTCGGGTACCTCGTCGGACCGAGCTGGCTCGTCGACGACCTCGACATCGTCACGCTGCCGTACCATCTCGACGCACTCAAGCAACGTGTCGGTGTCCTGTCGCTGCGTCACGTGGCGCAGATGGAGCAGGCGGTGGCGACGATCGTCGCCGAGCGCGAGCGCATGACCGCCGCAATGGCGCAGTTGCCGCTCACCGTGTGGCCGAGCGAGGCGAACTTCATCCTGTTTCGCCCTCGGCACGGAACGGGCGTCGAAATGTGGAACGCCCTGCTCGCCGAAGGAATCCTCGTGCGTGATTGCGGTAGCTGGCCCCGGTTGACGAATTGTCTGCGCGTCACCGTCGGGACCGCAGATGAGAACTCGCAATTCCTCGCCGCCCTGGGGAAAAGCGCTCGCGGCGGGCGAGAATAGGGAAGCCCAAAGGCTCTCTATGACCCGCACTGCGACGATCACCCGCGCCACGAAGGAAACGAACATCGAGGTGTCGATCACCCTCGACGGCCCGGCACGCAGTGACGTGTCGACGGGTGTGCCGTTCTTCGACCACATGCTCGACCAACTCGCGCGGCACGGCGGATTCGACCTTGTCGTGAAGGCGAAGGGCGACCTGCACATCGACACGCACCACACGATCGAAGACACCTCACTCGCACTCGGCGAAGCGTTCCGCCAGGCGCTCGGTGACAAAGCGGGCATCCGACGCTTCGCCAGCGGCGCGTTCCCGCTCGACGAAGCACTCGTCGACGTCGCTCTCGACCTCAGCGGGCGTCCGCACGTGTCGTGGCATCTTCCGCTGCCGGAGTGCCTGCCTCTCGGCAATCCGCCGTTCGATCCGCAGCTCGCCGAACACGCGATCTCGTCGTTTGCGACCGCGGCGGCAATGACGCTGCACGTCAACCTGCGCGCGGGCACCAACGTGCACCACATCGTCGAGGCGACGTTCAAGGGTCTGGCGCGCTGCCTGCGCGATGCCGTGCGCGTCGAGTCGACGGGTGTTCCGTCGACCAAAGGCGTGCTCTGACGGTGGCCCGGGCCCCGCGCATCGCCGTCGTCGACTACGGAATCGGCAATCTCCGCTCCGCGCAGAAGGCACTCGTTCGCGTCGGCGCCGATGCGCAGCTCACGTCGTCGGCTACTGACATCGCCGCTGCTGATGCCGTCGTATTACCCGGTGTCGGTGCATTCGGCGCATGCATGGATGCACTGCGCGCGAAGAATCTCGAAACGGTGGTTTGCGACTACGTTGCGACGGGACGGCCGTTCCTCGGCATTTGCGTGGGCATGCAGATGCTCTTCGACGCGAGCGACGAGTCGCCGGGCGTCGCCGGGCTCGGGATCATCCCCGGCGTCGTTCGCTACATCCCGCGAGGGGTGAAACTGCCGCAGATGCAGTGGAACCGCCTGCACGTCCGGCGCGACGACCCACTGTTTGCCGGTGTGGCCGACGGTGCCTGGATGTACTTCGTGCACTCGTTGCATGCGGTTCCGCGCGACCCCGACGTCGTCGTTGCCACCTGTGACTACGGAACGACGCTGAATGTCGCATTCCGGCTCGGCAACGTGTGCGCGACCCAGTTCCATCCCGAGAAGTCCTCCGTTGCCGGTCTCGCACTGCTCGCGAACTTCACGAAAACCATTGGCGAATCGGCGGCTCGGCCGTGATCCTTTTCCCCGCCATCGACGTTCGCGCCGGGCGTGTCGTGCGTCTGAGCCAGGGTGACTTCGCCCGAGAGACGGTGTACGGCGATTCACCGGCCGACGTTGCCGAGTCGTTCGTCGTCGCGGGAGCAGGGTGGGTGCATCTCGTCGATCTCGACGCCGCACGCGGCGATGGATCGAATCACGATGCGATTGCCGAGGTTGCCGCACGGCTCGACAAACGGGCGCGTCTCCAGGTCGGTGGTGGCGTGCGCTCGGTCGACGTTGCGCAGAAGCTCGCCGATCTCGGGGTTGCCCGCGTCGTCATGGGTTCGGCGGCCGTGCGCACCCCGGAACTCGTCGACGCAGTCGCATCGATCGTCGACGTCGCCGTGGGTCTCGACCATCGCAACGGGGAAGTCGCGGTCGACGGATGGACGGCGGGTTCTTCGTTGCAACTTGATGCCGCGTTGCGTCGGTATGCGGCGGCATCGGCGTTCATCATCACCGACATCTCGCGCGACGGCATGCTCGTCGGCCCCGACCTCGACGGGCTCGTCGCTGCCTCTGCAGCAACCTCGGTGCCGGTCGTCGCGAGCGGAGGGGTGGGCTCACTCGACGACTTGCGCGCACTGCGTGACGCGCGCGTCATCTCGGGTGTCATCGTCGGTCGTGCGCTGTACGAAGGAAAGTTCGCGCTCTCCGAGGCACTCGCGGTGGCGTCCCGATGACGATCGCCCGCATCATTCCGTGTCTAGACGTCACCGACGGCCGGGTGGTGAAGGGCGTCAACTTCGTCGAGCTGCGCGATGCCGGTGACCCCGTCGAGCTCGCACAGCGTTACGACGCAGCGGGCGCCGACGAAGTGGTGTTTCTCGACATCACGGCGTCGTCCGACGAACGTCGCACCATGGTCGACGTCGTCGAGCGGGCAGCCGATCGACTCTTCATTCCGCTCACGGTCGGCGGCGGGATCCGCTCGGTGAACGACGCGCGCACCCTTCTGCGCGCGGGGGCCGACAAAGTGAGCGTGAACACCGCTGCGGTGCAGCGTCCCGAACTCATCGCCGAGATCGCCTCGGAGTTCGGCAATCAGTGCGTCGTGTGTGCGATCGACGCGAAGCGCAGCGGCGAATCGTGGGAAGTGTTCCTCCATGGCGGTCGCACCCCGACGGGTATCGACGTGCGCACCTGGGCGACCGCCGCCGTGTCGCGCGGAGCGGGCGAGATCCTTCTCACGTCGATGGATCGTGACGGTACGCGCGAAGGTTTCGATCTCGAACTCACGCGCGCGGTCGTCGATGTCGTTCCCGTTCCCGTCATCGCGAGCGGGGGAGTCGGAACACTCGATCATCTCGCCGACGGGATCGTCGTCGCCGGTGCCGATGCCGTGCTCGCCGCTTCGATCTTCCACTTCGGCGAATTCACCGTCGCCCAGGCGAAGGAACACTTCGCGCGACGGGGTATCGACGTTCGTCCGGCCGATGCATCGAACGTGCGCCAGTAGCCTCGGTCGGGATGTCCGCCGACGAAAAGTTGCCGATCAAGATGCTCAACGATCGGTTGCTCGTGCGCATCCCGACGACGGACGGTGAGCGGCGTACGACGGGTGGAATCCTCATTCCCGCGACCGCACAAGTGGCCAAGCGACTCGTCTGGGCGGAAGTCGTCGCCCTCGGTCAGGCGGTTCGTGCCGCCGAAGTGGGCGACCGGGTGTTGTTCAGCCCCGACGACCGCTACGAGGTCGAAGTTGGCGGCAACGACTACATCATGTTGCGCGAGCGCGACATCCACGCCGTTGCGGCGTCGCGCATCGAGGCAAGTACCGGCCTGTACCTCTGACCGGGGCAGCAGTCGGGACTCGTCGTGACGATGCGTATCGCACCGAGTCGTGAGGAGTTTGCGTCGCTGGCACGCTCGTTCGGTGTCATACCGGTGTGGACGGAGGTTCTCGCCGATCTCGACACGCCCGTCGGTGCGTTCCTGAAGATCGTCGGCGACGGCAGCGGCTTCCTCCTCGAATCGGTCGAACACGGCGAGCGCTGGGCCCGTTTCTCCTTCGTCGGTCGTGATCCGCTCGCCGAACTCATCCTGCGCGACGGTCGCGTGCAGGCAACCGGCAAGGTGCCCGACTCGGTGCCGCTCGACAAAGGAATCCTGTGTGCCCTAGAGGAGCTGCTGCGTGTGTACAGGTCGCCCGTCGTCGATGCACTTCCGCCCCTGCAGGGCGGGATCATCGGCCACCTGGGCTACGACGTCGTGCGCGAAGTCGAGTCGCTCGATTCGGTGCCGCACGACGACCGCGACATGCCCGATGCGGTGATGTCGGTCATTGGCTCGCTCGTTGCGTTCGATCACTGGCGGCAGCGTGCGTACCTCATCGAGAGCGTCATAGTGCACGGCTTGGACGACACGCAGATCGACGCTGCGTACGACGCGGCCGTCGAGCGGGTTCGGCGCACTCGGGACGATCTCGCGCAATCCCTCGACCTCGTGCCGGTGGAACCACCCGTTGCCGGCGAGGATCCGCCGAGCGTCGTCTCGTCGATGCCCGACGGCCAGTACCGGCGTGCAGTCGACGTTGCCCGCGAACACATCCGCCAGGGCGACATTTTCCAGGTCGTGTTGTCGCAGCGCTTCGACGTCGATCTCCAAGCTGACCCGTTCGACTTCTACCGCGTCCTGCGTCAGGTGAATCCGAGTCCGTACATGTACTTCCTTCGTCACCCGCAGATCACCATCGCGGGCAGTTCGCCCGAGCCGATGGTTCAGGTGCGCAACGGGCGCGTCATCAGTCGTCCGATCGCCGGCACGCGCAAACGCGGCCGCGACGACGAACACGATCGACGTCTCGCCGCCGAGTTGGCGGAGAACCCGAAGGAGCGCGCCGAGCACGTCATGCTCGTCGACCTCGCCCGCAACGACGTCGGTCGTGTCGCCGAGTTCGGCACCGTGAAGGTGGACGAGCTCATGATCCTCGAGCGCTACAGCCACGTCATGCACCTCACGTCGCAGGTGTCGGGAACTCTTCGCGACGGGCTCGGCCCGATCGACGTGTTGCGCGCGACCCTCCCGGCGGGAACCGTGAGCGGAGCACCGAAGGTGCGGGCGATGGAGATCATCGACGACCTCGAACCGGTGAAGCGGGGGCCGTACGCCGGAGTCGTCGGCTACGTCGATTTCAGCGGCAATCTCGACACGGCCATCGCCATTCGCACGATGTTCTGCGGCCCGCATCACGCTTCGTTCCAGGCGGGAGCGGGAATCGTTGCCGACAGCGATCCTCGTGAAGAAGATGCCGAGTGTCGGAACAAGGCGGCGGCACTTCTGGCCGCCGTTCCCGCCGCGCGACGGATGACTGCACAGCGCAGGAAAGCGACGTGAGTACGGTGCGACGATTCCCGATCACCCGCGACGTCATCGTTGCGTCGGGCGCGGATGCCGCGAAGTATCTGCACTCACAGCTGTCCAACGACATCGTCGGCCTCGCAGTGGGTGCGTCGTGCTATTCGTTCCTCCTTCAGCCGACGGGCAAGATCGTCAGCCTGGTGCGCATCACTCGCACCGGGCCGGACACTTTCGACATCGATACCGATGAGGGCGCGGGTGCGGCGACACTCGAGCGACTCGTGCGTTTCAAGATCAGGGTGAAGTGCGACCTCGTTGCCGATCGCCGCGTCATGTGGGCGCTGCGCGGTCTTGATCACGAAGCAGCGACTCGCGCGATGCAAGTCCCCGGCGCCAGGCGTGCGTGGCGCCCCGATTCCGGTGCCGTCGACGTCCCCGCCGGTGCCACGGCCGATGGGGTGGTCGATGGAGAAGCGGCATTGCTCGTCCCCGACGTCGGAGATGCGCGTGAATACGAAGCGCTTCGTGTGCGTTGCGGATGGCCCGCAGTGGGTGCCGAGCTCACCGCCGAGTCGATGGTTGCCGAGACAGACATCGTCGATCTCGCGGTGTGCTTCACGAAGGGTTGTTACCCCGGACAGGAACTCGTCGAGCGCATGGACAGTCGCGGAGCATCGGCGCCCCGCTCACTCGTCGTTCTGCCGTCGAACGGTCACGCGGCCGGAGATGGTTACGTAGTCGACGGCGTCGCGGTCGGGCACGTCACGTCGGTTGCCGGCGAGTTCACAATCGTGTCCGTGATGCGTGCGCACCTTCCGCTCGTCGATTCGATGCGAGTCCGCTGAACGGTGTGCATCATCTCGCGTCGTCGCGGTTACAGCGCCGCCCCGCGGCCGTAGCGACACCCGGCGAGTAACCTGCGGGCGTGGCGATCGCCGACGACGACATCGAGCGGGTTCGCGCGGCCACGTCGCTGACGGCCGTCGTGTCGCACTACCTCTCTCTGCGGCGGGTCGGACGCAACCAGGTGGGACTGTGCCCGTTCCACGCCGAAAAGTCGGGGTCGTTCAACGTGCGCGAGGAAATCGGTCGCTACCGGTGTTTCGGGTGCGGGGCATCCGGTGACGTGTTCACGTTCGTGCAGAACATGGAGCACCTCGATTTCGTCGGGGCCGTCGAGCATCTTGCGGCAAAGGCGGGAATCAGCCTCACGTACACCTCGGGCACGCAACAGCGCGACCGCCAGAAAGGCAAGGAACTCGTCGCCGTCGTCGAACGCGCGGTCGAGTGGTACCACGACCGCCTGCTCAACTCGCCCGATGCGCGCGCCGCGCGTGACTACCTTCGCTCACGCGGTCTCGCCGGCGACGCGGCACGACAGTTCAAGATCGGCTGGGCGCCCGACGACTGGGACGCGTTGAGCAAGGCGTTGAAGGTGTCTCCCGACACGATGCGTGAAGCCGGGCTCGGATTCACGAATTCGCGCGGTCGGCAGCAGGACACGTTCCGCGCACGGGTGATGTTCCCCATCTTCAAGGAGAGTGGCGAAGCCGTCGGCTTCGGAGGTCGGGTACTCCCTGGCAGCACCGACCCGGCGAAGTACAAGAACTCACCCGAGTCGACGGTCTATACGAAGTCGCGCACGCTGTACGGACTCAATTGGGCGAAGGCCGACGTCGTCAAGCTCGACCAGATCGTCGTGTGCGAGGGATACACCGACGTCATCGGTTTCCATCGCGTCGGCATCCATCACGCCGTTGCAACGTGCGGAACTGCACTCACCGAGGACCACGTACGGCTGATGAAGCGATTCACGTCGCGAATCGTGCTCGCCTTCGACGCCGATGCCGCGGGTCAAGGCGCTGCCGAACGGTTCTACGAGTGGGAGCGCAAGTTCGACGTGCAGGTGGCCGTGGCGCGCCTGGCGGGTGGCAAGGATCCGGGGGAGCTTGCCGACTCCGATCCCGACGCACTGCGCCGAGCCGTGGCCGAACCTGAACCGTTCCTCGCGTTCCGACTGCGTCGCGTTCTCGAGGCCGGTTCGACGACCACGCCCGAAGCCGCGGCACGCGCCGCGCGGGCGGCAATGACCGTGATCAACGAGCATCCCGACGTGCACGTGCGCAAGTTGTACGCCGGCCAGGTGGCGACTCACGTCGGCATCCCGGTTGCCGACATCATGGCAGACGTCGCGCCGCAGCGTCAGGCGCCGCTCACGCGCGCGCAAGCTCCTCTGACTGCATCGACTGCGACATCGAGTACTGCATCGTCGGACGCCCGTGACGAAGCATCGGGGGAGGAGGCCGTGCTTGCGCATCTGCTCGTCGACCCGTCGCTCGACGAGTTCCTTTCGGAGTATCTCTTCACGGGTGTTGTGCACAGGCAGGCTTTCGCGTCGATCCGTGCCGCGCGTGGCGACGTCACCGCGGCACTGCGCAGCGTCGACGAGCGTGCCGCTGCCGTCATCGAGCGGGTGAGCGTCGCCGATCCGGTCGGTGACCCGATCGTTGAGATCGTCAATCTCGTACGTGCCGCGGTGCGTCGCAGCCTCGCAGTGCGTGGTCGCCACGTCGATGCGGAAACGATCAAGGCCGACCGGGCGGTGAAGCAGGCGGTGGAACGATTGGGTGACCCCGCTGTGGCAGTATCGGAGCTACCCGAATTGCTGACATGGTTGAACGCGGTGAACGAAAACGGGGCAGATCCAACATCAGGGGGGTGAAGCGGCAATGACGAGCATCTCGTTGCGCGGCGGCGACTCACCAGACACGGTGCGCCAGTACCTCAACGAAATCGGCAAAGTTGAGCTGCTCACTGCCGAGCAGGAGCGCCACCTCGGCAAGCGCATCAAGGACGGTCTGCGGGCCGAGGATCGCCTGCGCGAAATCGGCGAGAAGCTCGAGATTTCCGAACGCCGGGAGTTGAAGCATCTCGAACGCGACGGCCGCAAAGCGCAGGACGAGATGGTCCGGGCGAATCTGCGACTTGTCGTGTCGATCGCGCGCCGCTACGACCGCAAGGAGTTGCAACTCGCCGACCTCATCCAGGAGGGCAACATCGGCTTGATGCATGCCGCGAAGAAGTACGACTACGAGAAGGGATTCAAGTTCTCGACGTATGCCACATGGTGGATTCGCCAGGCGATGACGCGGGCAATGGCCGACCAGGGTCGCAACATCCGCATTCCCGGCCACATGATGGAGATCGTCAACCGGGTGCAGCGTGTCGAGCGCGAACTCACTGCGGAGTTGAACCGGGGTCCGGGCCCCGAGGAGGTCGCGGCACGTGCCGGAATCTCCGTCGACGAATTGCTGAAGATCACACAGCTCACGCTGTCGACGACGAGCCTCGACGCACCCATCGGAGTCGACGCCGACGACCTCACGGTCGGTGACACGATCGCCACCGACACAGCTGCAGACCCGCTGCGCGAGACCATGAGCCGGGCGCGCATCGACATGATCGAGAAGTCCCTTGAGCACCTTCCCGAGAGGGAGCGCCGAATTCTGTCGATGCGCTTCGGTCTCGGCCAGTGGAAGGAAAAGCCGCACACGCTCGAGGAAGTGGCGGCGCTCGAGGGCATCACCCGGGAGCGCGTTCGCCAGATCGAACAGAAGAGCCTGTCGCGGCTGCGACATCCGAACAACAAAGAGAGCCTGCGTTCGTTCATCGACGACGAGTGACGTCACCGGCCCGGGTGGTGCACCTACGTCACTGGTAGCCTGCAGAAGCCTTTCCGGGGTAGCTCAGTTGGCAGAGCAACGGACTGTTAATCCGTCGGTCGTGGGTTCGAGCCCCACCCCCGGAGCCATCGACATGCAATGACGTCGGGCCAGTAGCTCAGTGGTCAGAGCAGGGGACTCATAATCCCTTGGTCGTAGGTTCGATCCCTACCTGGCCCACCATTGCTGCCTGGCGAACGAGCACGTAGCGCTTGTGCGACACTTGTAGAGACTTGGTCCAGCCGAGTCGGGGAGTCGCGACGTGTCCGAGCGAGATGAAACACCGTGGTGGTCGCCCGAGGTTCTTGCCGCGAAGGAGCGTCTCGTCCGGCTGGGTGTCGATGAAGCATCGACCGACATCCGCAACGACTATGCGGCGTACAAGTCATTGAATGCCGGCGCCGATCCGATCGCGTCGGGTCTCTACCTGCACAACGAGTTCGACTGGAAGAGAATCCAGGCGGTGTGCACGGATTATCGACGAATCGTCGGGTCGGTGTCCTCGCAGCAGCCCGGACGGATTGCCGACCTCGGCTCGGGCGCCGGATTCACGACGGAGGGCCTGCGTCGTACGTGGCCGGGAGCCACAGTCGTGGGATTCGAACTTTCGGAGGATGCCGTCGAGTATGCGCGCCGACAGTGGCCCGAATGTCGGTTCACGCCCGGGGCCATCCGCCACGATTCTCCGCTTGCGGAGGGCCCCTTTGATCTCATCGTGTGTCAGGAGTTCTATCCGTTCACCCGCACGGGCCGGGTCGACGACCACCGCCAATGGATCGACTTCGTGCGCGCCAACCTCAGTCCCGGTGGGGTCGGCCTGATCACTGTCACATCGAGCAACACGGAATCGATCAACTCGACGTTTACCGTCGTGCGACACGCGAGCAACGTGGGTCGGGTTCGGCTGGCGGCTCCGCGGTTGGCACGCAAGCTCCCGTTCGTTCTTTCGCGAATCGCCGGTTCTGCGCTCGCAACGCTGCGACCCTCTTGGTCCCGCTCCATCTACGTTGTCACTGCCACGTAGAGGCTCAGGGCCTCTTTCCTGCACTTGCCAAACAGCGTTTTCGCACTAAGGTGACGAATGAAACAGCACGACGACTGGGAGGTTCGTATGTCGCAGGAACGTGAAGACGTATTGCTCGCATGCCACGCGCTCGGAGCCCACGGGCTCGGCGGTGTCATTGGCGGCCACGTGTCCATCCGCGTTCCGGGTGAGCGCGCGTACTGGACGAACGTTCTCGACAAGACGTTCGAGGAGACGACGCTCGAAGACATCGTGAAACTCGACTTCGAGGGCAACCAGATCGCCGGCGACCGCAAGATCAGCCCCGGGATCGGCTTCCACCACGGCATCTACATGCACCGCCCCGACGTCAACGCCGTCGTGCACACGCACGGCTTCTGGGTGACGGCCCAATCGGCGTTCGCCCGCCCGCCGAAGATGTGGCACAACCTGTGCACCTACTTCTGGAAGAAGACCGCGGTGGCGCCCGACGACACGATCGAAGCCATTGCCCCGGCACTCTCGCAGGACGACGTGGCGATCATCATTCCGTGGCACGGCGCGATCACCGTCGGCAACGACATCGGCCACGCATCCGCCCTTCACGCCACGTTCGAATACGCCTGCCGGCTCGACGTCACCATGGGCGCAACGTCCGCTGAACCGATGCCCGAGTCGCAGTGTGCCCACATGCGCTCGCTCATCGAAAAGGCCGACTATTTGCGCCTGACGTGGAACCTCATGAAGCGTCGGGTGAACGAAGCGAACATTCCCAGCC
This sequence comes from Ilumatobacteraceae bacterium, assembly GCA_044238425.1. Taxonomy (GTDB): domain Bacteria; phylum Actinomycetota; class Acidimicrobiia; order Acidimicrobiales; family Ilumatobacteraceae; genus F1-60-MAGs027. The sequence continues at coordinate 7,043 of JBIIDI010000020.1, read as the reverse complement.
TCGTCTGAGTCGTCGCGGTCGATCTCGGCCGCCCGGGAACTCTCCGGAAGTGTTTCCGGGGGATGACATTGTCGTGACGCGGGCCACGATCGGCGACATCCTCCATTCCGGGTGGGTGCCGAGCACTATGATCGCCCCATCACCAAGATCACGTACGGCATCCGCCGTGCGAGGAGGAGACACACAATCCAATGAGAAAGCACAAGGGACTCAAGTCCGCTGCGCTCGCTCTCGCTGCATTCGCGCTGGTTGCCGGCGCGTGCGGCGGAAGCAGCGACACGGCCACCGAGGAAACCGTTGCCGAGGAGACCACGGAAGAGGCCACCGGTCTGCCCGGTGAGGGAATCCTCGCCTGCATGGTCACCGACACCGGTGGCGTCGATGACAAGGGCTTCAACCAGATCTCGTACGAAGGCATGAAGCGTGCCGAGAGCGAGCTCGGAGTCACCATCGATCTTCTCGAGTCGACGAGCGACGCCGACTACGCACCGAACCTCCAGGCGTTCGCCGACAAGGGTTGCAACATCACCGTGACGGTGGGCTTCCTCCTGGGCGATGCCACGAAGGCCGCTGCCGAGGCAAACGCCGACCTCAACTACGCAATCGTTGACTACGCGTACGACCCGCCGGTGACCAACGCCCGCGGTCTCGTGTTCGCCACGGACCAGCCCTCGTTCATGGCCGGCTACCTCGCCGCTGCGATGACGAAGACCGGCACCGTCGCCACCTTCGGTGGTGTGAACATTCCGCCGGTCACCGTGTTCATGGAAGGCTTCCGCAAGGGTGTTGAGTACTACAACACCGAAAAGGGCGCATCCGTGAAGCTCCTCGGTTGGGACGGCACTGACGGCACGTTCGCCGGAAACTTCGAGAGCCTCGACGACGGCAAGAACATTGCCAAGAGCCAGGCCGACGAAGGCGCCGACATCATCTTCCCGGTTGCCGGCCCTGTGGGTCTCGGCTCGGCTCAGTTCGCCCTCGAGTCGAATGGTGCAGTGCGCATCATCGGTGTCGACGTCGACATGAGCGTGTCCAACCCGGATGCAGCCTCGGTGTACATCGCCTCGGTGTTGAAGAACATCGATGCGGCCGTGTTCGCCGCGATCAGCGACACCGTTGACGGCAACGCGACCTCCGACAACTACGTCGGCACGCTGGAGAACGGCGGCGTCGGCGTTGCATTCACCGACGTTCCTGCCGAGCTGCAGGCCGAGGTGGAAGCAGTCGGTCAAGGCATCGTGGACGGATCAATCTCGCTCGGCTGAGCCTGACGAATCCCGTCGACAAACGGGTGGGTCGCGCAAGCGGCCCACCCGTTTTCTTTTTGACCGCATCGACGCGGGACCCCGGGGATCGTTGGTCGGGGGCGGCGACGGCTGAACTAAGGTCACTGCGTAATGAAGTTCGAACTTCGCGGCATCACGAAGCGCTTTCCCGGTGTGGTGGCGAACGACGATGTCAACCTGACGATTTCCACCGGCGAGGTTCTCGCGCTCATCGGTGAGAACGGTGCCGGCAAGAGCACTCTCATGAACGTCCTGTACGGCCTGTACCGGCCGGACGAAGGCGAGCTGCTCATTGACGACGTTCCCACGCATTTCGACTCGCCGGCCGACGCGATCGCCGCCGGCATCGGCATGGTGCACCAGCACTTCATGCTCGTCCCCGTGTTCACCGTGGCGGAGAACGTGGTGCTCGGGGCGGAACCAACTGGTCCACTCGGTTCGCTCGACATCGACGAGGCCCGCCGGCGCGTGCGCGAAGTGTCCGAGCGCTACAACCTCGATCTCGATCCCGACGCAATCGTTGAGGATCTGCCCGTCGGTGTGCGTCAGCGGGTGGAAATCGTGAAGGTCCTGTTGCGTGACGCGAAGATCGTCGTTTTCGACGAACCGACGGCGGTTCTCACGCCGAGCGAAATCCTCGAGTTCTTCGAGATCGTCCGCACTCTCGTGAAGGCGGGTCGGGGAGTCATTTTCATCACCCACAAGCTGAAGGAAGCTCTCGAGATCGCCGATCGGATCAACGTGTTGCGTCGCGGGAAAGTTGTCGGTTCAGCCGATCCGAAGGCGACCACCGAGGAGGCCATCGCCGAGATGATGGTCGGGCGTGCGGTCCAACTCACCGTGTCGAAGGCCGTTGCGGCGCCCGGCGCCGCGGCGTTGCGCGTGACGAACGTGAGCGTCGTCGACCCCGACGGGCGCACCGTCGTCGACGACGTGAGCTTCGAGGTGCGTGCGGGTGAAATCGTGGGGATCGCCGGAGTGCAGGGCAACGGACAAACCGAGTTGGTCGAGGCAATCAGCGGGCTGCGTCGCGTGGCTGCGGGTTCCATCGTTCTCGGTGACGACGACATCACCGACGACTCACCGCGCGAGCGGCACGACGCGGGCATGGGGCACATTCCCGAGGACCGTCAGCGTCAGGGGCTCGTCGTCGACATGTCGATCACCGAGAATCTCGTGCTCACCAGGTACCACTCGGGCGAGTTTTCCGACGGCGTGCGCATGAACTGGGCCAAGGCGCGCGACACGGCGACACAGCTCGTCGCCGATTACGACATCCGCACGACCGACCCGCAGCAGGCAGCGAGCACGTTGTCGGGTGGCAACCAGCAGAAGGTGATCGTCGCCCGCGAGCTCAGTCGCGACATTCGCCTCGCCGTGGCGTCGCAGCCCACTCGCGGCGTCGACGTCGGCTCGATCGAATACATCCACGCGCGCATGGTCGAGGAGCGTGACGCGGGAACGGGGATCCTTCTCGTGAGCACCGAGCTCGACGAAGTCATGGCGTTGTCCGACCGGGTACTCGTCATGTACCGCGGTCGCATCGTTGCCGATCTCGATCCGAAGAAGGTCTCGCACATGGACGTCGGCTTGTACATGGCGGGTTCGAAGCCCGGGGTGAACGCATGAAGTCGTTGCTCGCATCGCTGCGGTACACGTTGCTCGCGGTGCTCGCCTCGCTCGTCGTCGGTGCATTCATCATCGTCATCACCGACATCGAAGCCCTCGGTTCGGGCGACTTCGCCACGCCCTTCGGTACGTTGTGGACGGCCTACACGTCGCTGTTCACCGGCTCGTTCGGCAGTCTGCGTGCCATCTCGAACACGATCACCGGTGCAACGCCGCTCATGCTCGCGGGACTCGCCGTCTCGCTCGCGTTCAAGGCCGGGCTGTTCAACATCGGTGCGACGGGGCAGATGCTCGCCGGCGGAATGACCGGCTTGTGGGTGGGATTCGCGTTCGATCTCCCCGGTGTGGTGCACGTACCCCTGGCGCTCATCGCCGGTGCGCTCGGTGGGGCGCTGTTCGGCGCGTTCCCCGGTGTCCTCAAGGCCCGTACCGGCGCGCACGAAGTGATCACGACGATCATGTTGAACAACATCGCGGCATTCACCGTGTTGTGGTTGCTGAAAACCGAGGCATTCAAGCGCGAGGGGCGCAGCGACGCCATCTCGAAGTTCGTCAGCGACGAAGCGCGGTTGCCGCGGTTGTTCGGCTTCCTCGACAAGCGCATCGACCTCCTCGCGCACTCGGGATTCATCGTTGCGATTGCGTCGGTCGTGCTTTTCTGGTGGATCCTCAACCGCACGACGGTCGGTTTCGAGTTGCGCGCCACCGGACTCAACCAGGATGCGGCGAAGTATGCGGGCATCCGTACGAAGACGATGGTCGTCGTGGCGATGGCTCTCGCCGGGGCGTTCGCCGGACTCGCCGGTGCGTCGGAAGTCCTCGGCTTGTACGGCTTTGCGTCGGCGAGTCTCGCCGGTGACATCGGGTTCGACGCGATCGCCGTTGCGCTGCTCGGCAGGTCGTCGCCTCTCGGCACGGCCGTGTCGGCGATCCTCTTCGGCGCGCTGCAGGCCGGTGGTCGCCAGATGCAAGTGAATACCGACGTTCCGATCGATCTCATCGTCGTGCTGCGTGCACTCATCGTCATGTTCATCGCCGCACCGCTGCTGGTAAAAGCGATCTTCCGCATCCGCGGCGAGGCGCACAGTTACGGCCAGACCTTCAGGGGGTGGGGCGGATGACCGCCATCGTTCAGTCGGCCGAGCAACGCAAGCGTGCCCGCAACGTCGGCATCGCGTACCTCGCGCTCGCTGCCGTCACGCTGTTTCTCTTCACGCAACGGCCCGGTGATGCCGGATTCCGCCTCACCGACACCGCCACGCTCACCCTGCCGGCGCAGGCGTTCGGGTACGCACTCGGCGTCATTCTCGTCGCCGTTGCCGTCGGGCAGCTGTGGCGCGGCTTCGGGCGTCTCTCCAACGTGGTGCTCGCGCTCGCGACGGCGTTGTTCTTCATGTCGTTCCTGTCGTGGGCGGCAGCGGGAGAGTCCTTCAGCTTCGTCGGCATGCTCCAGGACACCGTCACACGTTGCGTACCGATCACGCTCGGTGCGATCGGCGGCATTCTCAGCGAGCGCTCGGGAGTCATCAACATCTCGATCGAGGGCATGCTGCTCGGATCGGCGTGCACGTCGGCTATCGGCGCGTCGCTGTGGGGCTTGTGGGTCGGGGTCTTCGTCGGCATCGCGACCGGCGTGGCACTGGCCGCCGTGCTCGCCGTCCTGTCGATTCGCTACAAGGTCGACCAGGTCATCGTCGGATTCGCCATCAACTTCTTCGCCCTCGGTATGACGTCGTTCATCAGCTTCCGCGTGCTCGTGCCGAATCCCGAGTTGAACAGCCTGCAACCCGTACAACCGATTCGCATTCCGCTGCTCGCCGACATTCCGTTCATCGGCGAGGTACTCTTCGTGCAGACGGTGTTCGTGTATTTCACGTACGTAGCCGTTGCCGTCACGACCTGGGCGCTGTACCGCACGAAGTGGGGCTTGCGCACCCGCGCCTCGGGTGAGTATCCGAAGGCGGCCGGAACCCTCGGTGTTCGCGTACTGCGCCTGCGGTACCAGAACCTTCTGCTGGCCGGAGCGGTGGCGGGTGTCGGCGGTGCCTGGTGGCCGATCGGCACGGTGGGTCGTTTCGACCAGAACATCACCGGCGGCCGCGGCTTCATTGCACTGGCAGCGGTCATCTTCGGTCGCTGGCATCCTGTCGGTGCATTCACGGGTGCGCTCGTGTTCGCCCTTGCTGAAGCCGTACGTCTGAAGATCGGCAACTTCGACACCGGTATTCCGAGCGAGTTCCTCATCATGGCGCCGTACGTCGTCACGCTCGTCGTCGTCGCCGGATTCATCGGGGCGAGTCGCGCCCCGAAGGCCGCGGGTCAGCCGTACGACGAGCAGTAGTCGACATCCACCGACCGGTGGCGTTGACGAAAAGTGAGTCATGCCCCGCGCACTCCTGGTGGCGCGTCGTACCGGCCCTCGTAGCCTTGATCGCATGGCAGACGTCTCGGAAAAGGGTTGGTATGCGGCACGCACGAGTGTCGAACAAGTGGAGGAGGGCAGTGAACTCGCCCCGAAGTTCGACGATCGCGGCCTGATTCCCGTCGTCACCACCGACTATGAGACCGGTGAGGTGCTCATGGTGGCAAACATGAACGCTGAGGCGCTCGCGAAGACCATCGAACTCGGCGAGGCCGTGTACTACAGCCGCAGTCGCAACCAGTTGTGGCACAAGGGTGCGACGAGCGGACTCGTGCAGAAGGTGCGCGAGTTGCTCATCGACGACGACCAGGACGCCGTCTGGCTGCGCGTCGACGTTCAGGGCGGCGCCAGCTGCCACGTCGGTTACCGCTCGTGCTTCTACCGCAGCATTCCCGTCGCAGAAGATGCCAACGCCGTCGGGCCGTTGCCACTCACGTACACGATCACCGAGAAGGCCTTCGATCCGAAGGCCGTCTACGGCGACGCTCCGAACCCGACGAAGTTGTAGTTCGCGCGAACGGCGCTTCGGCGCCGCGCTGTTGGCCGAGTTTTCGGTTCAGGCGCCCTTCGGGCGGAACGCTGTCATTCCGCCGCCGACCTCGAGGCGCGGTCCGCCGATGAGATCGATGCAGTAGGGAATGGCCGGCAGAACGGCGTCGAGACAGTCGGCAATCGCCGACGGTTTGCCCGGCAAGTTGACGATGAGTGTCGAGCCGCGAATGCCCGCCGTCTGACGCGACAGAATCGCCGTCGGTACGACTCGCAACGACACGGTGCGCATGAGTTCGCCGAAGCCGGGCATCATCTTCTCGCACACGTCGGTGGTCGCTTCGGGGGTGATGTCACGCTGTGCGGGCCCGGTACCGCCGGTGGTGACGACGAGGCAGCAGCGCTCGACGTCGGCAAGGTCGCGCAACGCGGCGGCGATGAGCTCGCGTTCGTCGGCAACCAAGCGTGCGACGGGTTCCCACGGCGACGTGAGGTGTCGCGCGAGGTAGTCGCGAATGGCGGGGCCGCCCTTGTCCTCGTACACGCCCGCCGAGGCGCGATCCGATACCGTGACGATGCCGATCCGTGCAGCGACGTGCGAGGGCTGATTCACCGGTGCGGTCACCAGTGGATTTTGCGGCGGTTGTTGAACGCGCGGCCGAACGTCGCGTACCGGACGAGCGACTTGCGGATTTGGCGCACGCCGTAGCGCAATCCGACCCGCATCTGCGCCGCTTCGGAAATTCCCTGCAGCCGCTCGACGGCCTGGCGTAAGAGCCGCACGAGCTGCGTTTCGCGTTCGCTGAGCAGCACCGGTGCGACGGTTTCCGGGAAGCTCTTGCGTTCGAATCCGAAGGCCTCGTAGTCCATGTGGTACACCGCCATGAGGCGGTTGGCGGAGTGCACGTCGCACACGTCGTGCACCTTGATGCCGGTGCCCTCGTTCAGTCTCGACGCGGTGATCGTCTTTCCCGACCGTTCGGAGAGCAGCTGTTCGATCTTCGACATCTCGCCCGGCACGTCGACGCGGATGAGCATGTTGTAGTCGATGGCGTCGGTGCGTACGACGTGACATTGGGGTAGGAAGTGATGGTCGAGCGTGAAGTCGTTGGTGTTCTCGGCGATCATCTTCGCGAACAACGCGAAGCTCGCCGCCATGTCGATGCGGCCGTCGACGAGGACGTCCCTGCACAGTTCGATCGCCTTGTCGGTTTTCC
>JBIIDI010000019.1:0-17927 GCA_044238425.1 Ilumatobacteraceae bacterium | reverse complement strand
ACGACACGTCCCTTCACGTCGCGCGTCGTTCGCTCGCAACGCAGAACGGGTGAACCCGCCTTTACACCGAGCAGCTTCGCCTCGCCCGCCGTCGCGGCATCGGCGGCAATCGTCTGCGTCGCACCCCGCAGCGGAACATCGATGAGTTCGTAGAAGGAACTGCGCTCGACGTCGCTGCGCGACAGGCGCCGCCCGATGTCCTCGGGACACCACACGGTGACGACCGCGAACGGTTCGCCGTCGGCGAGGTTCACGCGCTTCACGCGCAAAACGTCGTCCGCTTCGAGCAACGACGCGATCCGCTTCGGCGCGCGCTCGAATGCGAAGTCGAGCACGCGACGCGCACTGCGCACACCCGCCGCCGACAACTGCTCCTCGATCGTGCCGAGTCGACCGAGTACCTGCGGCGTCGCGCCGGTGACGAGCGTCCAACCCAACCCCTGCCGCGATGCGACGAGTCCCTCGTCGCGCAGCGTCTCGAGCGCACGACGAATCGTCACCCGGCTCGCCGCGAACTCCTCCGACAATTCCGACTCGCTCGGGAGCACCGCCACACCCGAGTACCGCCCCTTGGCGATGCGCTTGCGCAGCGTGTCGGCAATGTCGACGTAGCGAATCGAACGAGCCGGAACGGAGCGACGACGTGCAGCCATGGTGGTGAAGTGCGTGACCGAACGCGACGCGGCAAACGAAGCCACGCCCACTTGTACGCAACCTGTATGCTACGCGCATGACCGTCAGCGCCAACACGCCACTCGAACTCGTCAACGCGGTGTACGACCGCCTGCCCCGCATCGTGGAGCTCGCCCGCACGCGACTGAAGCGGCCGCTCACGCTGACGGAGAAGATCCTCGTCAACCATCTCGTCGATCCGCAGGGACAGGAGCTCGAGCGCGGTCGCAGCTACGCCGACTTCAACCCGGACCGCGTCGCCATGCAGGACGCCACCGCGCAGATGGCGCTGCTGCAGTTCATGACGGCCGGCTTGCCGACAACGGCAGTGCCGAGCACGGTGCACTGCGACCACCTCATCCTCGCCAAGGTGGGGGCAAAGATCGACCTCGGTGTCGCCGTCGACACGAACAAGGAGGTCTACGACTTCCTGCGCAGCGTCTCGGCGAAGTACGGGATCGGCTTTTGGGGTCCCGGCAGCGGCATCATCCACCAGGTCGTGCTCGAGCACTACGCGTTCCCCGGCGGAATGATGATCGGCACCGACAGCCACACGCCGAACGCCGGCGGACTCGGCATGGTCGCCATCGGTGTCGGCGGAGCCGACGCCGTCGACGTCATGACGGGATTCCCGTTCAACGTGCGCTGGCCGAAGGTCATCGGTGTGAAGCTCACCGGTTCGTTGTCGGGCTGGTCGAGCCCGAAGGACGTCATCCTCGAAGTGGCCCGCATCCTCACCGTCGAGGGCGGAACCGGTGCGATCGTCGAATACTTCGGCCCGGGTGCCGATTCGATCTCGGCGACCGGCAAGGCGACGATCTGCAACATGGGTGCAGAGATCGGTGCGACGTGCAGTGTGTTCGGCTACGACGACCACATGGCGCAGTACCTGCGCGCGACGGGACGCACCGACATTGCCGCGGCAGCCGACAAGGTGCGCGACCATCTCCGTCCCGACGAGGGCGCCCAGTACGACCGCATCGTCGAGATCGATCTGTCGACGCTCGCACCGCTCGTCAACGGCCCGCACTCGCCCGACCGTGCGCACCGCGCCGGCACGGACCTCGCAAGTGCGGCGAAGGAGAACTCGTGGCCGCTCGAGATTTCGTCGGCGCTCATCGGCAGCTGCACCAACTCGAGCTACGAGGACCTCACCCGCGTCGCATCGATTGCGCGACAGGCCGCCGCAAAGGGCCTGAAGGCGAAGACCGAGCTGCTCATCACCCCAGGCTCCGAACAGATTCGCGCCACCATCGAGCGCGACGGCATCCTCGCCGATCTCGAAGCGATCGGTGCAACCGTGCTTGCCAACGCATGCGGCCCGTGCATCGGACAGTGGGAACGTGCCAAGGAGATCACCGACAAGCCGAACACGATCGTCAACTCGTTCAACCGCAACTTCCCGAAGCGCAACGACGGATCGGCGAACACGCTGAGCTTCGTGACGAGCCCCGACACGGTGCTCGCGCTCGCGCTCGCCGGACGTCTCGACTTCAATCCCGCCACCGACACGATCACGGCGCCGGACGGCAGCGAAGTGAAGCTCACCGCACCGACGGGTGAAGTTCTGCCGCAGAAGGGTTACGACCCGGGTGAAAACACGTTCACCGCGCCGCCGGCGGACGGATCGAAGATCACGATTCAGGTGTCGCCGACGAGCGATCGTCTGCAGCTCCTCGAACCGTTCCCCGCGTGGGACGGCAACGACTACGTCGAGTTGCCGATCCTCATGAAGGCGAAGGGTAAGTGCACCACCGACCACATCTCGGCGGCCGGCAAGTGGTTGACGTACCGCGGTCACCTCGAGAACATCTCGGGCAACCTGTTCCTCGGCGCGGTGAACGCCTTCAACGACGCCGTCGGAGAAGGTCTCGACATCACCGACGGGCAGCGACGCTCGTATCCCGAGATCGCCAAGCGATACAGCGCCGCGGGCATCCGCTGGTCCGCCATCGGCGACCAGAACTACGGCGAGGGATCGTCTCGCGAGCACGCGGCGATGGAGCCGCGCTTCCGCGGTGGCGTCGTCATCTTCGCCCGCTCGTTCGCCCGCATCCACGAAACGAACCTGAAGAAGCAGGGACTCGTGCCGCTGACGTTCGCCGATCCGAAGACGTACGACCTCATCGAGGAAAACGACCGGATCAGCGTGCTCAATCTGCCGCCCGTCCCCGACACGCCGGTGAAGTGCCGCATCACGAAGCCCGACGGTCGCACGATCGAATTCGAAGCGACCCACACGTTCAGCCCGGAGCACGTCGAGTGGTTCAAGGCCGGTAGCGCCCTGAACATCGTCCGGCAGAAAGTCGGACGAAAGTAAACACGTCCGACAGCAAGGGTCGCGGGAGTACCGATGAAACGCAGTCAGACGGCCGTTCTCATTGCGACACTCGTTCTCGCGTCGTGCGGGTCTGCCGGCGGTTCCGACGGCGATGCCACCGAGTCCGACGGTCGCGGATCCCGCGCGGCAACGACGCGGTGCGAGACTCCGACGGAACTCGTACGTCGCACTGACGTCCCGGTCGGGGTCCTCATGCCGTCGGGCGCACCGCATCGGCAGTCGTACGCGTCGATCGACGAACTCGTCACCGTCGGCTATACGGCGGTGTCTCTCGGATTCCCGTTCTATTACTCCTCCACCGGCGAGATCGTGTACGACTTCGACGGCAACGCCGACGCCGATGCGCGACAGCGGTGGGGGGACGAAATTCGTTGCACTGTCATCGAGGCCAAGGAGGCGGGGCTCGTCGTTGCGGTGTGGGGCCAATTCATCGAGGCGGGTGTCCGCGGAGAGCCCGGGAAGATGAACGCCGGCGTGCAGAACGCGGTACTCGACGGCGCACTCGCATTGATGCCCGAGGTTGCCGCGTTGCTCGAAGAACTCAAGGTTGAGTACTGGTCCCCGGTATCAGAGCTCGACAAGTTCGCCGGCCCCACGGGCCACAACGAATACTTCGCTCAAATGGTGGACGCGGGACGAGCCGCCTTCTCGGGAACGATCTACGCCCAACCGAACATCCTCGATCGCAACGGCTTCGTCGCCCAATCGATCGTTCCCGAATTCGGCGAGGCGGACGCTCTCGGCATTTCATGGATCTCGTACGAGTGCGAAGCAGACAGAATGCCACCCGGTCAGTCGCTCGCATGGGCCGACTACTTCGTTGACGCTGCCGCCGCCCAAGGGGTGTCGCGCGTGTTCATCAGCGAACTCGGAGACACAAGACCTGCCGATGAATCACAGCGTCCGTGTCTGAACACTCTCATCGATTACTGGGATGGCATGAACACAGGAGTGTTTCTGCTCGACATGCCGACGGATCAACCCGGCACTGTCCGCATCAAGGACTCCTGGCAGGAAGCGGTGCTGCAAGAACGTCTCGGCTGACTCCCCCGAAAAAGGGAGAGGCCCCGCCGAAGCGGGGCCTCTGCAACCTTGCCACTCGGATGGGGGACCCGAGACTGGCGTGTGCGATCCGACATGGGGGACATCGACGATCGCGTTGTGACTCCATTGTGCGACATGAGCGACCCAGCAGTCAAGGCGAAGGCGCAGATACTTGCCATCGTTTATTGAGATAACCTGACGCACAATGTCACTGCTCCAACTCACCCCGCGGCATCTCGAGATCCTCGTCGCCGTCGACGAACACGGCTCGATCTCGGCGGCGGCACGGGCGCTCGCCACCGCCCAGAGCAACGTGTCAGCACACCTCGCCCGCCTTGAGGCCGAGGTGGGGGTGGCTCTCTTTGACCGCACGTCGGGGCGGCTCACCGACGAGGGCGGACTCGTCCTTGCGCGGGCGCGACGAATTCTCGGCGAGTTCGCCGACCTTGCCGCCGATATTCCCGACGACGACGCCCCGCTCACCGGTGACGTGCGGCTCGCGTGCATCGGAACGACGGCGCGATGGTTGATGCCGCGACTGCTGCCCCGTGTCGCCGCGGCACACCCGGGGATCCACGTCACGATCTTCGAGGCGGGAACGTCGAGCCTGCTCCCCCGGCTCGTCGACGGCGACTTCGACGCCGCAATCGTGCACCTTCCCGTCGAGGAGCCGGAACTCGAAGTCGTTCCGCTGTTCGCCGAGGATCTCATGCTCCTCGTGCACACGAAGCACGAGTGGGCACGGCGCGACTCGATCACGATGGCCGAATTGTCGCAACACCCCGTGCTGTTGCCACCGCGCGGCAGCGCGATGCGTCGCATCCTCGAACGCGCCGCAGCGGCGCAGAAGTGCACGCTCATTCCGCAAGCGGAAATCGACGGTGTGCGACTGCTCACATCGCTCGCCTTCGACGGCTTCGGTCCGGCCGTCGTTCCGGCGACGGCGATTCCGAATTGGTTGAAAGGCGACTTCCGTCGCGTCGCCATTCCCGACTTGCCGCGTCGCGCCGTCGGTTGGGCACGTCGTCGACGTCCAGCACCGACGCGTCAGGCGCGTGCAGTGAAATTCATGGCACTCGAGATCGTCGGACGCAGCGGCCCGCGTCAGCCCGGCGTGCACGTCGGCAACGACGCATTCCCGCTGGCACGGCGCTGACTCCCGTCGCGCAGGCGACGAGGTCTAGTCTCGCTGTGTGACCTTCACCGTCGAAGGCGTACGCCTGCAGAACAAGGTGCCGGGTGCCGCGAGTGCCCGGGTTCGCCGCCTTCCCCGCTCGGAGCGCACCGTGGTGTGGGTCGAGGTCGAGGACTCCGTCCACAAAGGAGCCCTGTCCGCCGAGGCGTCGCACGTCATCTCGAAAGCGACCGTTCTCGCTCTCGAGAAGCGCCTCCCGCTCGTTTTGTGCATCGCCTCGTCGGGTGCCGACATCGTCGAGGGCATCTCGGCCCTGCACGGCTGGGGCCAGGCCGCACGGGCGATCAGCGACTGCTCGGGCGTCGTGCCGACGATCGCCATCGTCAACGGCCCCGCAGTGTCCGGACCCGCGCTGCTCATCGGACTGTGCGACATCGTCGTCATGACGAAGCCGTCGTATGCGTTCGTCGCCGGCCCGACGATGGTTGCGCAGTTCACGGGCATCACCGTGAGCAACGAAGAACTCGGCGGCGCCGATTCGCACATGCGACACAGCGGTGTCGCGAGTTTCATTGCCGACGATCTCGACTCGGCCCTCGACTACGTGGAGGACGTGCTCACGTACCTGCCGTCGCACGTCGACGAAGTGCCGGCGCTGCTGCCCTGCGACGACCCCGTCGATCGGCTCGTCCCCGAGGCTGGCGAGCTCATCCCCGCATCGTCGACGGGCAGCTACGACGTGCGCAACGTCATTGCCGCCATCGTCGACGACGGCGTCTACCTCGAGCCGCGGGCACGCTGGGCGAACAACCTCGTCACCGCTTTCGCCACGATCGGCGGGCAGCCGATCGGCATCGTCGCGAATCAGCCGCTCGCCCTCGCCGGGACCCTCGACATCCCCGCGTCGCAGAAGGCGGCACGGTTCGTTGCACTGTGCGACGCATTCAACCTTCCGATCATCACGCTCGTCGACACACCCGGCTTTTATCCCGGCAAGGACCTCGAGTGGCGCGGCATGATTCGCCACGGCGGCCAACTCGTGTTCGCATACGCGCGCGCGACCGTGCCGCGAATCTGCGTCATTCTGCGCAAGAGCTACGGCGGCGCGTACATCGTCATGGATTCGAAGAAGATGGGCAACGACGTGTGCCTGGCATGGCCCGTCGCCGAGCTCGCCGTCATGGGCGCCGGTCAGGCAGCGGCCATCCTCCAGCGCCGCGCCACCCCCGAGGAGCGCCTGGCGTTCGAGAAGGACTACACCGAGCGGCTCCTCAATCCCTACGTCGCCGCCGAACGGGGATTCGTCGACGCGGTCATCGACCCCGCCGAGACGCGCCGCGAGATCGTCGGCGCGCTGGCGATGCTCGCCGACAAACGCGAGCGCCTCCCCGCACGCAAGCACGACAATTCGCCGCTGTAGGTCGACGACTAGCGTGGGCGCGTCGGGAGAGGAAGCTCCCGGCACCGACATAGGTTTCGAGAAGGAAAGGCCTCACGATGGCTGACACGATCACGATCATTGACGACCGAACCGGGAAAAAGGTCACCATCCCGATCGTGGACAGCACGTTTGCGTCGAGCGGCCTGCGCGAGCTTGACCCCAACCTGCGGATGTACGACCCCGCGTACCTCTCCACCGCCGCATGCCGCTCGGCGATCACATACCTCGACGGTGAAGCCGGCATCCTGCGCTACCGCGGCTACCCCATCGAACAGCTCGCCGAGAAGTCCACGTTCCTCGAAGTCGCGTACCTGTTGCTCAACGGCGACCTGCCCAACGAGGCCCAACTCGCGCAGTGGAAGCACGACGTCACGCACCACACGATGATCCACGAAAACATGCGCAAGCGGTTCGTCGACGGCTTCCACTACGACGCCCACCCGATGGGCATGTTCGTGTCGGCGCTTGCCGCTCTCGGCACCTTCTACCCTGGCGCCAAGGACGTCTTCGACGACGCCACGCTCGACAAGCAGATCCTGCGCCTCATTGCAAAAACCCCGACGATCGCGGCGATGTGTTACCGCTTCAGCACGGGTTTGCCGTTCGTGTCGCCGAACAATTCGCTCGACTTCGCGGCGAACTTCCTGAACATGATGTTCCGCATCGGAGACGACTTCTCGGTCGACCCCGTACTCGCCAAGGCGATGGACCTTCTCTTCATCCTGCACGCCGATCACGAACAGAACTGCGGCACCACCGCAATGCGCGTCGTCGGCTCGTCGAACGCCGACCCGTACAGCGCATCGGCCGCCGCAGCGTCGGCCCTCTACGGACCGCTGCACGGCGGTGCGAACGAAGCGGTCGTGCGCATGCTCGCCGAGATCGGATCGCTCGACAACGTTCCCGCCTTCATCCAGTCGGTGAAGGACGGCAAGGGTCGACTCATGGGTTTCGGCCACCGCGTGTACAAGAACTACGACCCGCGGGCGAAGATCATCAAGAAGGCCGCCTACGACGTGTTCGAGCGCACCGGAAAGAACCCACTGCTCGACATCGCGCTGAAGCTCGAAGAGGTCGCGCTCAGCGACGAGTACTTCGTGAAGCGCAAGCTGTACCCGAACGTCGACTTCTACTCGGGCCTCATTTACCAGGCGCTCGGCTTCCCCGTCGATATGTTCACCGTGTTGTTCGCCATTCCGCGCACCGCGGGTTGGCTCGCGCACTACGCCGAACTGCTGAAGGACCCGGAGCAGAAGATCAGTCGTCCGCGCCAGTTGTACACCGGCGCGGACGTGCGTGACTACGTTCCGATGTCCGCTCGCAAATAAGTCTTACGACTTCATCTTCTCCTGCAGGCGGCGGTCGATCGCCGAGAGGAATTCCTCGGTGGTCAGCCACGGATGATCCTTGGAGATGAGCAGCGCGAGGTCCTTCGTCATCTCGCCGGCTTCGACCGCCTCGATGCACACCTGCTCGAGCGTGTCGGCGAATTCGGTGACCTTCGGCGTGTTGTCGAGCTTGCCGCGGTGCGCAAGGCCTCGCGTCCAGGCAAAGATCGACGCGATCGGGTTCGTCGACGTCTTCTTTCCGGCCTGGTGATCGCGGTAGTGGCGCGTGACGGTGCCGTGCGCCGCTTCGCTCTCGAGGACGCGGCCGTCGGGAGTGGTGAGCACCGAGGTCATGAGACCGAGTGAGCCGAAGCCCTGCGCGACGACGTCGGACTGCACGTCACCGTCGTAGTTCTTGCACGCCCACACGTAGCCACCCTCCCAGCGCAGCATGCACGCGACCATGTCGTCGATGAGACGGTGCTCGTACGTGAGGCCCTGCTTCTCGAACTCGGCCTTGAACTCGCTGTCGAAAACCTCCTGGAAGAGATCCTTGAATTGTCCGTCGTAGGCCTTGAGGATCGTGTTCTTCGTGCTCAGGTACACGGGGTACTTGCGCTGCAGTCCGTAGTTGAACGAAGCGCGGGCGAAGTTGCGGATCGACTCGTCGAAGTTGTACATACCCATGGTGACGCCGGAGCCCTTGAACTTGGCAACTTCCATCTCGACCGGCTTGCCGCCGTCGTCGGGGACGTACGTGAGAGTGACGGTGCCCGGACCGGGAACCTTCCAGTCGGTGGCGCGGTACTGGTCGCCGAACGCGTGACGACCGATGACGATCGGCTTCGACCAGTGCGGCACGAGACGCGGCACGTTGCGGATGATGATCGGCTCGCGGAACACCACTCCGTCGAGGATGTTGCGAATCGTGCCGTTCGGCGACTTCCACATCTTCTTGAGGTTGAATTCCTTCACGCGCGCCTCGTCGGGGGTGATCGTCGCGCACTTCACGCCGACGCCGTGCTTGAGGATCGCGTTCGCGGAGTCGATCGTCACTTGGTCGTCGGTCTTGTCGCGGTATTCGATGCCGAGGTCGTAGTAGTCGAGCTCGATGTCGAGGTACGGGAAGATGAGGCGGTCCTTGATGAAGGCCCAGATGATGCGGGTCATTTCGTCGCCGTCGAGATCGACGACGGGCGTGGCAACTTTGATTTTCGTCATACTTGTATCATACTTGTCTATGGACTGCGGGTGGGACTCCCGGCAGCAGGAGTTGCGCGCCCGCGCCCGAGACGTTGCCCACAGGGGAATTGCGCGTTACGGCCGGTGGAACGATTCGTGGATCAACGGCAACGTGCGGGAGTTCTCCCGCGAACTCGCCGCAGAAGGCTTCATCGGCATGACGTGGCCGCAGGAGTTCGGCGGCGGAGCTCGCCCGGCGATCGAGCGTCTCATCGTCGGTGAGGAACTCATCGCCGCCGGTGCACCGATCGGCGGGATGTGGTTCGCCGACCGACAGATGGGCCCCACGCTCATCGCGTTCGGCACCGATGGGCAGCGCCGACGTTTCCTGCCCGGAATCCTTGCCGGCGAGACCACGTGGTGCATCGGAATGAGCGAGCCCGACGCCGGCAGTGACTTGGCGAACCTCGCGACGAGCGCCGTACGTGACGGCGACGAGTGGGTGATCAACGGTCGCAAGGTGTGGACGAGCTTCGGCGAGGTCGCCGACTACTGCTACCTCATTTGCCGCACCTCGCGCGGCGACGCGCCGCACCACGGCATCAGCGAAATCATCGTGCCGATGGACACGCCCGGCATCACGGTGCGACCGATCCGCGACATGACGGGAAACGAACACTTCTGCGAGGTGTGGTACGACGACGTGCGCGTCCCGGCGACGAACCTCGTCGGCGCCGAGGGTGGCGCATTCCGCCAAACCATGCGCCAGCTCGAGCACGAGCGCGGAGGCATCGACCGACTCGTGTCGAACCATGCGCTGTACCTGCGCGCCCGCGAAGTCGTCGACCGCTCCGATCCCCTCGTGCGACAGGACATCGCGCGCCTGGAAACGATGTATGCGATCGGACGCCTGCTCGTTGCGCGCGAGGCACTCGGCCAGGCTCCGGCGGGATTCTCCGCGGCAACGAAGTGTGCGTGCACCGAACACGAGCAGTCCGTTGCGTCGTTCGTCGCCCGCGCCTTCGGTCCGGCCGCACTGCTGTGGGATGACGTCGGTCGCGGTGTGTGTTACGCCCCGGCGTACACGATCATGGGCGGAACGTCCGACGTCATGCGCAACATCGTCGCCGAACGCGTCCTCGGCCTGCCGCGGTAATGCCACGCGGTAGTTTGCGGATGTGGCCACCGACCCGCTCACGCTGAGCACTCGGATCCTCGATTCCGGCGTCATCGACGAGGCGATCAACCGTGTCGACGGAACGCTGTGGGAGCTGCGTGACGGACTCGCAATCGTCGAGGGCTTCAGCCACTGCGTCGTGCTGCGCACCGACGACGGCCTGGTGTGCTTCGACACCTCGGGAGTCAACGGCGGATCGGCGGCGGTCGACGGGATCAGGCGCTGGTCGAAGGAACCGGTGTCGCACGTCGTGTACACGCACGGCCATGCCGACCACGTCGGCGGCAGTGGCGCTTTTCGTGCCGATGCGTCACGTTCGGGACATGCGGCACCTAAGGTGCTCGCCCACCGGGGCGTGCTCGCACGACTCGATCGCTACGCGGCAACGAGTGACTACAACCTGCTCATCAATCAGCGCCAGTTCGGCGGTATCCGTCCCGGTACGGGTCTGCACATAGGCGCCGACTCCGGTGCACCGACGTTCCTGCCGGCCGACACGATGCGCCCCGACATGACATTCGACGACGTCCTCGAACTCACGATCGGTGACCTCACGATCGAAATGCACCACGACCGGGGCGAAACCGACGACCACCTGTGGGCGTGGCTCCCCGAGCGCAAGTGGCTGATGTGCGGCGACTTCTTCACGTGGTTCTTTCCCAATGCCGGAAACCCGCAGAAGGTGCAGCGCTACCCGCTCGAGTGGGCACGTGCCCTGCGACGCATGGCGGCCGTGCAGCCGGAGCTGCTCGTGCCGGCGCACGGACTGCCGATCGAGGGTCGCGAACGCATCACCGTCGCACTCGACAACGTTGCCCGCGCACTCGAGGACCTCGTTGCCGCGGTGCTGTCGATGATGAACGACGGCGCATCACTCGACGACATCGTGCACACCGTGCGTGTTTCCGACGACATGCTTGCGCTGCCGTACCTGCGCCCGTTCTACGATGAACCCGAGTTCGTCGTACGCAACATTTGGCGCCTGTACGGCGGGTGGTGGGACGGTGCGGCGTCGCGCCTGAAGCCGGCACCCGACGCGGTGCTCGGACGCGAAGTGTCGGCCCTTGCCGGCGGGCCCGACGTGCTCATTGCCCGGGCCAAGGGCATTGCGGAGGACGGCGACCTGCGGCTCGCCTGCCACCTGGCCGACTTCGCCGCGTGGGCGGCACCGGACAACGCCGCCATCCACGAGCGGCGCGCCCAGATCTACAGGTTGCGCCGCGACGCCGAAACGTCGCTGATGGCAAAGGGAATCTTCATGGCCGCCGCCCGCGACTCCGAACGCGTCGTTGACGACGGAAACTGAGTACCACCGGCGACGTGCCTCGCGGTCCAACCGATTCGGGGCATCGATTGACGACGCACCACCGTGGTGGGCGTGACGGGACTCGAACCTGCAGCTCCCGCTGGGTGGCGAAACGCTGTTAGCTCGTCGCTTCTGCTACGAGCGACGAGTAAGGCTGATCGACTCGCTCGTTGGGGTGCAGCACACTTCTTCCTTGGCGCTTACCGACATGGCGTCTGCATCGGCAAGCACGGTGTACACCTCAAATGGTTGCTCCCCACCCTCAATCCAGAATTTGTCCTGCACGGCAAAGCAGCAGGTGGTCTCGCCTTCAACGAATGTAGGGAGGCCGGCGGCAGTAGCACGCTCGTGGGCCGCCCGCACCTCGTCAACACTTTCCACCTCAATGCCGAGATGATTCACCGAGTCGGTTGCTGAAGCGTCCTCCATCAACACGAGCTTGAGCGGTGGCTCGCTGACGATGAAATTTGCGTAGCCAGGTCGGACCTTGGCTGGTGCCACACCAAACACACGGGAATAGTGATCAATCGCCTTGGCGAGGTCTTTTACGTTCAATGCAAGTTGCACACGTGACATACCCGAAACCTACTCCTGGTGGGCGTGACGGGACTCGAACCCGGGACCTCCACCATGTCAAGGTGGCGCTCTAACCAACTGAGCTACACGCCCGAAAGCGGCTTTAGCCTACAAGGAGCGCAGACGCAGTGAGACCTCATTGGCAAGCAGCCGTCCGGCGCGGGTGAGCACGAGTCGGTCCCCCACCACGGTGAGCAGACCCTCGAATTCGCCACGATCGTCGTCGTTCAACGCACCGAGCGGCACTCCGTCACGGGTGCGCAGCGCGAGCTGCAACCGCTCGAGAGACCGAGTGGATGCGTCGAGATCCTCGTGGCTCGACTCGGCCGACTCGCCCGCTTCGATGAGCTCGACGTACCGATCGGGCGTACGCACGTTCCACGCCCGGCGTCCGTCGCGGTGCGCGTGCGCGGCGCTACCGAACCCGACGTAGTCACCTCCGCTCCAGTACACGGCGTTGTGCCGGCATTCGTGGCCCGGACGCGCCCAGTTCGAGATCTCGTAGGAGAACAGTCCGCGTTCGGCGAGGAGGTCGTCGACGCGCTCGTACTTGTCGGCAAGGTCGTCGTCGTTGGGATGGCGTGCCGGTGTCGTTGCGAGAACCGTCCCGGCCTCGACGGTGAGCGCGTACGCCGACACGTGCGGCACACCGAGACCGGCGATCGCCGACACCGTCTGCGACCAGTCGTCGAGGGTTTCACCGGCAGCCCCGTAGATAAGGTCGACGTTGAACGTCGGCATACCGGACTCATGTACGGCGTCGATTGCCGCCACCACGTTGCGCGGCGCGTGCGTGCGGCCGAGACTGACGAGCACGTGTTCGCGTGTGGACTGCACGCCGATGCTCACCCGCGACACACCTCCTGCGCGGTACGTCGCGAGCAGGTCCGGGGTGACGTCGTCGGGATTGCACTCGACGGTGAACTCGACGTCGGGACTGCGGGGAATCTCTCCGAGTACGTCCATGAGCAGCGACGGATCGACGCGCGTCGGCGTGCCGCCACCGACGAAGATCGTGCGCGCCGGGAGAAGTCCGGCGTCCCGCGCCCGGCCGATCTCGGTGCGCAACGCGCCGAGATACCGCTCGATGAGATGGTCACGGTCGGTGAACGTGGCGAACGCGCAGTAGTCGCACTTGTGCCGACAGAACGGAACGTGCACGTACACGCCGAATCCGACGTCGGCGGTGGGCGCGAGGATCGACCAGGTCACACGGAGCCGGTCACGCGGTGGGTGGCACGAAGACCAACCCGAGGCTGGCGAGACGCGCCGGCACCTCGTCGACGCTGACATCGAGCATCACCGCGATTGCCCGGATGTCGTGCGCCCGCACGGTGATGACCTTGCCGTTGAAGTCCTGGCGTTGCACCTGGATCATGCGCAGGAGCTTCTCGAGCATCGAGAACTGGGCTCCCTGCATCTGGCCGAGCTTGGCGACGTCGATGCGCAACTTGCCCTGCGTCTCACCCGAACCCGGTGCGATGTCACGCACGTCGCGCGGCAGCAGTTGGTCGATCGGCACCCCGTAGAACCGGGCAAGGCGCTCCATGCGCGGCAGTGACAACGCGCGTTCGCCGCGCTCGTACGCGCCGAGCACCGACGCCTTGAACTCCTGGTTCGAGTTCGTTTCGACGTCGGTGAGTGCCATGTTCTTTTGCAACCGGATCGAGCGCAGGCGCTCTCCGACGAGGCGATTGAACGGCGAGGATTCGTCGTCGATGTCAGCCATGGTGCCGGTGTCCCGTCGTGATGTGGGATGAGGTGGATCGCGGTGAAGTGGAGTGTGGAGTCGCAGCCGCCCGGACGTGACCGAGCAGCGTTGCCGCCACCAGTGTTGCAGTCTCGGCGCGCAGGATCGTGTCACCGAGCGACACGCGCGGGACGTCGGCGCGTACTTCCCCGGGGTCGAAGCCACCTTCGGGCCCGATGACGACGAGTCGCATCGATTCCCCCGGTTCGTCGCCGTCGGGATCGGCAACCGCCGCACCCGGCCGCGCGCAAACGTCGTTCAGTTCCGCAAATTCCTCGACGACGGGCAGTCGCGTGCGTCGCGACTGCATCGCCGCTTCGCGTGCGACACGCCTCCACTTGTCGAGCTGCTTGTCGAGTCGTTCACCCGACCACTTCACGACGGCGCGTCGCGTGGGAAGGAGCGGAACGATGCGATCGACGCCGAGTTCGGTGAGTTTCTGCACGGCCCACTCGGGTCGGTCACCCTTCACCGGCACGAAGGCGACGGCGATCTCGTACGCCGGGAGCGGATCGTGACGAATCGCGGAATCCTCGCCCGCCGCGACGATCGCACCGCGCGACCATTCGCCAAGGCGCCAGTTGCCCGCTCCGTCGCTGCACGAGACGATCTCGCCGTCGCGAAGACGCAACACCTTCGCCAGATGGTGTTCGTCGTCGGCTGCCAGCTGCGGGGCATTGAGATCGTCGACGAAGACGTGTGCCGACGAGTCGCGCAACGACCCGTTCACGTGCGCGCCGCCGTCACGAAAACGCCGACTTGATCTTCGAGAGCAAACTTTCGTCGGCCGCAACGTCCTCACCGCGGCTCTCGGCAAATCGGCGCAGAAGCTCGCGCTGCTCGGACGTGAGGTCGGTGGGCACCTCGACGACGATCCGTGCCCGCAGGTCTCCCCTGCCGCGCGAACGGCCCGAAGACACGAGTCGCGGCACGCCCCGACCGCGCAGAACGAACTCGCGACCGTGCTGAACCCCGGCGGGGACGACGAGCTCCTCGTCACCGTCGAGTGTCGGCAACGTGAGTGTCGTGCCGAGCGCCGCCTGGGCGAGCGAGACGACGACGTCGGTGACGAGATCGTCTTCTTCGCGTCGGTAACGATCGTGGTCGGCGACTCGCACGTGCACGTAGAGATCTCCGATTGCACCCCCGCGCGGACCGGCCGCACCGCGACCGCCGAGGCGCAGCGTCTGCCCACCGGCGATGCCTGCGGGAATCTCGACGGTGAACGTGCGCTCGGCAATCGTGCGACCCTCGCCGCGACACGTGCGACAGGGCGTCGCGATGATCTCACCGATGCCGTTGCAGCGTCCGCACGGACTTGCCGTCACCATCTGGCCGAGCATGCTCTGGCGAATGCGGCGCACCTGACCCGTGCCGCGGCACTCGCTGCACTGCTGCGGCGCCGTACCCGACTGCGCACCCGAGCCGGCACAGTCATCGCAGCGCACAGCGGTACGCACGGTGAGTTCGTGCTCGCACCCGAACACCGCATCCTCGAAACTCACGTCGGCGACGACCTCGAGGTCCTGGCCGCGCGGCGGACCACTTGGCCCGCGTTGACCGCCGAACGGTGACGCGCCACCGAAGAAGGCGTCGAAGATGTCACCGAAGCCGGCGGTGAACGGATCACCACCTCCGCCGGCCGCGCCGCCGACCCCGGCCTCACCGAACTGGTCGTAGCGGGCGCGCGACTGCGGATCGCTGAGCACTTCGTAGGCGCGGCTCACTTCCTTGAACTCTTCCTCGGCGGCGGGGTTGTTCGGGTTCGCGTCGGGATGCAGCTCACGCGCGCGCTTGCGGTACGCGCGCTTCAGCTCGTCGGCCGATGCACCGCGTCCGACGCCGAGCAACTCGTAGAAGTCGCGTGCCACGATCAGCCCTCCGACAGTCGTCGCCCGAGCTGGTCGCCCACGACCTCGACCGTGGCGAGCGCCTGCGGATAGTTCATTCGCGTCGGACCGAGAACACCGACGCTGCCGACCCGCGTTCCGTCGCGAACGACGGGAGCAATGACGACCGAGCACGCACTGAGCGGCTCGACACCGTGCTCGGTGCCGATGGCGACGGACAATCCGCGATTGATGAGGTCGCGCACGAGCGAGACGACGACGTACTGCTGCTCGAGGGTTTCGAGCACCTGGCGCACGACGTCGACGGCGTCGAATGCATGCGTGAGTGCCGATGCCCCGCCGACGAACACCGACTCCTCCGACTCGTGGCGCGGCAGAGCGGCGGCGATCAGAGCGGCGAGCGCTTCGACGTCGGCATCGACACCGTCACCGCTGCGACGCTCGAATGAAACGTCGGCAATCGCCTTGCCAACCATCGCCTCGGAGAGGCGCCGGGTGACGGCGACCAGCTGCTCGTCGTTCATCGACGCGGGAAACTCGACGTGCTGGCTTTCGATGATGCCGTTCGACATGACGGCGACGACCGTGCCGTGGCGCTCGGACAATCCGACGACCTGCACCGAACGCACCTCCGCGTCGACGACGGTGGGGCCGGTGACGACGGCGGTGTAGTTCGTGAGCTGCGACAGCAACAACGACGTGCGGTGCAGGGTTTCTTCGAGACGAAACGATGCCGAGTCGAAGAACGTGCCGACGCGTTCGCGGCTCGCGGCATCGAGGCGACCGACGTCGCGCGACGTGAGGTGGTCGACGTAGAAGCGGTAGCCCTTGTCGGTGGGAACCCGACCCGCCGACGTGTGTGGCTGGGCGAGGAATCCCTCCTGCTCGAGGTGGGCCATGTCGTTGCGAATCGTCGCCGGGGACACGCCCAAACCGGGCATTTTCGCGACGTGACCGGACCCCACGGGTTGCCCCGTGGAGACGTAGTGCTCGATCACGGCCCGAAGGATCGCGATCTTGCGGTCGTCGAGTGCCGAAACGCTCATGGGAGTGGCTTCAGGCTACCGATCGGTGCCGACGCACCGGGAACTCGATCAACGACGCGACGGCTTCTTCGAGCTCTCACCCGACGTTCCGGTGACGAGCTGATACCGCCGCAGCGACTCGTTCCGTTCCTCGCCGTGGTCGACGATCGGCGCAACGTATCCCGCGGGGACTCCACCCGGTGCGTGATGCGGCTCGTGCACGAAACGATCGGCGACGTCGGCGATCTCCGGCACCCATGTGCGCACGTACTCACCGTTCGGATCGAACTTCTCCGCCTGCATCGCGGGGTTGAAGATACGGAAGTACGGTGCGGCATCGGTACCGGTTCCCGCGGTCCACTGCCATCCGTGGTTGTTCGACGCGAGATCACCATCGACGAGGTGCCGCAGGAAGTGGCGCGCACCCCACTGCCACGGAAGGTGCAGATCCTTGACGAGAAAACTCGCCACGATCATTCGCACGCGATTGTGCATCCACCCGGTGGCGAGCAGTTGGCGCATTCCCGCATCAACGATCGGATACCCCGTGCGACCCGCGCACCACGCGGCAAAGCGCTCCTTCGCCCGTTCGTCGGTGTCGACCGGCATCGCGTTCATCTTCGGTTGCAGGTTGTTCCATGCGGTGTCGGGCTGATGATGGAGCACGTCGGCGTAGAACTCGCGCCAGCACAACTCGCTGCGGTAGTGATCGTGGTTCGGGTTCGGGTGCAGCTCGGCGAGCAGTTGGCGCGGATGCAGGGTGCCGAAGCGCAGGTACGGCGAGAGCATGCTGCACCCGTCGCGGTCGGGGAAATTGCGCTCCTCCTTGTAACGCGACAGCGCATCGGCGGCGAAGTGCTCCCAGCGTCGCCATGCCGCCGCTTCACCGGCGACCGGCACGTCGGCGTCGATCCGCGGGTCGGCGGGGATGCCGTCACTGGCGACGTCAGGTGCGCCGCGAAAGTCGGGGTTCACCGGTGCCGGCATCGGTGCGCGCCATCCCACCGCGTTCCAGCCGCGTGAGAACGGGGTGAACACCGCGTACGGCGTGCCGTCGGGCTTGCGCACGGTACCCGGCTGCACCGCGTACGGCGTGCCGA
>JBIIDI010000018.1:0-17928 GCA_044238425.1 Ilumatobacteraceae bacterium | reverse complement strand
CCAGCTGATGCCCGCAAACGTTTATTACGACAAGGACGCCGACGTCTCGCTCATCAAGGGCAAGAAGGTCGCCGTCATCGGTTACGGCAGCCAGGGCCACGCCCATGCGCTCAACCTCAAGGACTCCGGCGTCAACGTCGTCGTCGGTCTGCGCGACGGTTCGGCCTCGGCAGCCAAGGCGAAGGCGGCCGGCCTCGAGGTGAAGTCGATCGCCGATGCGGCGAAGTGGGCCGACGTCATCATGTTGCTCGCGCCCGACACCGAGCAGAAGAAGATCTACGACGAGCACATCAAGCCGAATCTCACCGACGGCAAGGCGCTCGCGTTCGCGCACGGATTCAACATCCGTTACGAGCGCATCCAGCCGCCGAAGGGTGTCGACGTCATCATGATCGCGCCGAAGGGCCCCGGCCACCTCGTGCGCCGCACGTTCGAGGAGGGCGGCGGAGTACCGGCACTCATCGCCATTTCGCAGGATGCAACCGGCAAGGCGAAGGACATCGCGCTGTCGTACGCGTCAGCGATCGGCGGCGGTCGCGCCGGCGTCATCGAGACGACCTTCCCCGAGGAAACCGAGACCGACTTGTTCGGCGAGCAGGTCGTGCTGTGCGGCGGACTCACGTCACTCGTGCAGGCTGGCTACGAGACGCTCGTCGAGGCGGGGTATCAGCCCGAGATGGCGTACTTCGAGTGCCTGCACGAAGTGAAGCTCATCGTCGACCTCATGTACGAAGAGGGCATTGCCGGCATGCGCTACAGCATCAGTGACACCGCCGAGTACGGCGATCTCACCCGCGGCCCGCGCATCATCGACGCCGACACGAAGAAGCGCATGAAGGCGATCCTCGAGGAAATCCAGAACGGCAAGTTCGCCGAGGAATGGATCAACGAGAGCGATTCGGGTCGTCGTCGCTTCAGCGAGCTGCGCAACGCCGGCAAGAACCACCCGATCGAAAAGGTGGGTTCGCAGCTGCGCGCCATGATGCCGTGGATTTCGC
The DNA here is from genome assembly GCA_044238425.1 of Ilumatobacteraceae bacterium. Taxonomy (GTDB): domain Bacteria; phylum Actinomycetota; class Acidimicrobiia; order Acidimicrobiales; family Ilumatobacteraceae; genus F1-60-MAGs027. The sequence goes on along the minus strand of JBIIDI010000018.1, from coordinate 16,930 downwards.
GCGGCAAGAAGAAGGTGTCGGAGGTTTCGGGTGGCTGATGCCGCACCGGTGACGATGTACACCACGCAGTGGTGCGGCTACTGCAAGCGTCTGAAGAAGATGATGCAGGACGTCGGCATACACTTTTCCGAAGTCGACATCGAACAGGTTCCCGGCACCGCCGAGATCGTCGAGAAGGTGAACAACGGCAACCGCACGGTGCCGACGCTCGTCTTCACGGATGGCACGGCGATGACGAACCCGTCGCTGGCGAAGGTGCAGGAGAAGCTCGCCGCGCTCGCGTAAATCGGCGCCCGACGCCGCCGAACGGGGGAATAGCCGGACGGGGGAATCGGCGAACAGGGCAACCGGCCGACCAGGGAATAGGCAGGGAGGGAGTAATCCCGACTTGACTAGTCGGATTTTGGTGGTAGTGTGCCCGCATGACCAACGCCAATTGGGGTTTTGAGACCCGCCAGATCCATGCCGGCCAGGAGCCCGATGCGGCGACGGGTGCGCGCGCCGTTCCCATCTACCAGACGACGAGCTACGAGTTCCGCGACTCGCAGCACGCGGCGAACCTCTTCGCCCTTGCCGAGATCGGCAACATCTACACGCGCATCATGAACCCGACGCAGGGCGTGCTCGAAGCGCGTCTCGCGTCGCTCGAAGGTGCAACGACGACGGCAGTCGGTCTGCCCGGTGCGCTCGCGGTGTCGAGCGGACAGTCGGCCGAGTTGCTCGCCATCCTCACGCTTGCCGAAGCGGGTGACCACATCGTGTCGTCGCCGAGTTTGTACGGCGGCACGTACAACCTCTTCCATTACACGCTGCCGAAGATGGGCATCGACGTCACGTTCGTTGACGACCCCGACAACCTCGAACAGTGGCGCGACGCCGCACGACCGAACACGAAGGCGTTTTACGGAGAGGTACTCGCCAACCCGCGCAACAACGTTCTCGACATCGAGGGTGTGAGCAAGGTTGCGCACGACGTCGGCGTGCCGCTCATCGTCGACAACACGGTTCCGACGCCGTACCTCATCCGTCCGATCGAGTGGGGCGCCGACATCGTCGTGCATTCCTTGACGAAGTTCATCGGCGGCCATGGCACGAGCATCGGTGGTGCGATCGTCGACGGCGGAACGTTCGATTTCTCCGCATCGGGACGTTTCCCGAACTTCACCGAACCCGACCCCAGCTACCACGGCCTTGCGTACTGGCCGGCGCTCGGCAAGGGTTCGTACATCATCAAGGCCCGCGTGCAGATGTTGCGCGACCTCGGCACTGCCGTCACACCATTCAACTCGTTCCTCTTCCTGCAAGGTCTGGAAACGCTGTCGTTGCGCATGGATCGTCACTTCGCCAACGCGCAGAAGGTGGCCGAGTTCCTCGCCGCGCGACCCGAAGTAGAAAGCGTCAACTACGCCGGCTTGCCCTCGAGCCGCTGGTACGAGCGGGCGAAGAAGTACGGCCGCGGCAAGGGCTACGGCTCGGTGCTCGCGTTCGTCATCAAGGGCGGTCGCGAAGCGGGGCAGAAGTTCGTCGAGGCACTCGAGTTGCACAGCCACGTCGCGAACATCGGTGACGTGCGCAGCCTCGTCATCCATCCGGCATCGACGACGCACAGCCAGCTCACCGACGACGAGCAGCGCGCCACCGGTGTCGAACCGGGCCTCGTGCGCCTGTCGGTCGGACTCGAGTCGATCGAGGACATCCTCGCCGACCTCGACGCCGGCTTCCGCGCCGCCAAGGGCTGATTTCACGGGTATTCGCGGGTCGGTGCCGCCGAGTGCGGCCCCGACCCGGTGAACAATTCACCTCCCGTTCACCTTCGCGCCAGTCGCGGGTCAGGTGCCTCGGCGAGGCTTTCCCTTCGTGGTCACCCAGGCGCCCCCGCAGCCGCGGCAGATGTCGGTCATCTACAGTCGCGCCGACAAGGTGTTCCGCGGCATCGTCACCGCCGGAGCGTTGACTTCGCTGCTGTTGCTCGGTCTCATCGCCGCATTCCTCATATTCCGCAGCGCCGACACGTTCCGTACCTTCGGATTGAACTTCATCACCGGTGCCGAGTGGTTCTCGGCCGGAGAGGGTTTTGATTCCGAGAACGTCTTTTCGATCGGGCCGATGATCGTGGGGTCGGTGGTCGTCGCAGTCATCGCCATGACGATTGCCCTGCCGTTGTCGATCGGCGGGGCCTTGTACATCGAGTACTACGCACCGCGGTCGATCTATCGAGTACTCGTGTCGCTGCTCGATCTCGCAGCGGCGATCCCCTCGTTGATCTTCGGATTGTGGGGCATCGAGATCTTCACGTCGATCGGCGTGCGCTGGTCGACGTTCCTCAACGACCGGCTCGGTTTCATCCCCATCTTCAGCGTCGACTTCGTCAACTTCGGCCGGAGCCCGTTCGTTGCAGGTTGCGTGCTCGCATCACTCGTCGTGCCGATCACCACGTCGGTGGCGCGCGAGGTGTACTCACGCACGCCGCGCGACCTCGTCGACACGTGTTATGCGCTCGGTGGCACCAAGTGGGGCGCCATCCGCACCGTGGTGATGCCGTACGGCCGCAGCGGCGTCATTGCGGGTGCCATGTTGGGTTTGGGTCGCGCGCTCGGTGAAACGGTGGCGATCTACCTCATGCTCAATCTCGTCTTCAGCTACTCGTACCGAATCCTCGACTCGGCCGGCGGAAACGTTGCGTCAATGATCGCCCTGAAGTTCGGCGAGGCGACGACCAAGGAAATCTCGGCACTTATCGCCGCCGGTCTCGTCCTCTTCATCATCACACTCATCGTCAACATGATCGCTTCGAGCATCGTGCAACGCACGACACCACGCGCATGAGCACCGCAGCAACGACGTCCCCTGCCGAGGTGCAGCCGCAGCGCCCGTGGGCCGTCAAGCGCTCGACGCGGATGTTCTCCGCCGGCAGGTTGCTCGTCTTTGCCGTCGTTGCATTCGGCATCACTCTCGTCACGCCGCTGGCCAACGTTGACGGTTGGGCAATCGCATTCCTTCTCGTGAATCTCGTGTGGAACCTCGGTGTCACGTCGAAGCTCGGTGCGAAGGAGCGCAAGGATGCGCTGCTGCGCCTCACGATCACCTCGCTCGGCATGCTCGCTTTCGTCCCGTGGTTGTCGATCTTCGTGTCGGTAATTCTCAAGGGATACCGCGCCCTGTACCCGGGGTACTTCGTCGGCGACATGCGTGTCACCACGCCGGACGACGAATTCAACATGGGTGGGGCGGGGCATGCCATCGTCGGATCGCTCATCATGGTGGCGATCGCCACCGTCGTCACCCTGCCGCTCGGCATCCTCAGCGGCATCTACCTCACCGAGGTGCGGGGTCGACTCACGTTCCTCGTCCGGTTCATCGTGCAGTCGATGGCGGGTGTGCCATCGGTCGTCGCAGGGTTGTTCATCTTCGCCACCGTCGTGCAGTCGATGGGCAAGTACTCCGGTCTTGCCGGTGGTTTGGCACTCGCGGTGCTCATGTTGCCGACGGTGTCACGTACCGCCGAGGAAATCCTCAAGCTCGTTCCCGACGACCTGCGCAACGCGGGTTATGCACTCGGCGCGAGACAGTGGCGCACTGCGATCATGGTCGTGCTTCCCACCGTGCGAGCCGGACTCATCACCGCTGCAATCCTCGGTGTTGCCCGTGTCATCGGTGAGACCGCACCACTGTTGCTCACCTCGCTGAACACCAACGGTTTCGTCTTCAATCCGTTCGGCGGAACCGTTGCGTCACTGCCGACATACATCTTCTCGATGTTCGTGTACGGCACCGAGTATTCGACCGCACGTGCGTGGACGGGGTCCCTGGTTCTTCTTGCCTTTGTCATGTCGTTCTTCCTCCTCGCGCGCCGCCTGGGCGGACGCAAGACCGCAGTCAAACCGAAGAAGTAAACGAGGTCGTCTAATGTCATCGAACACTTCCACCGTCACCACCCCCGGCAAGGTAGGACCTGCAATGACCGATACAGCGAGTTCGGAGACCGTTGCCTTTCGCGGTCTGGAGACCCGCGGTGCACATGCGTGGTTCGGAAAGCACCACGCACTTGCCGACGTATCTTTGCGATTCCCCGAAAAGACGGTGACGGGTCTCATCGGTCCGTCGGGATGCGGAAAGAGCACGTTCATCCGCTTGCTCAATCGGATGCACGAGTTCATTCCCGGTGCGGCAATGGCCGGCGAAGTCCTGCTGAATGGGGAAGACATTTACGCCCGGGAACGGGATCCGGCGATGATTCGCCTGAAAGTCGGCATGGTGTTCCAGAAGCCGAACCCGTTTCCCGCGATGACCATTCGTGAGAACGTTCTTTCGGGAATCAAGCTTGCGCATCTCAAGCGTGACAACCATGACGAGATCGTCGAGCAGTGCCTCACGCGTGCAGGCTTGTGGAAGGAAGTGAAGGACCGTCTCGACGCCTCGGGTGGTTCGTTGTCCGGTGGTCAGCAGCAGCGCCTGTGCATTGCTCGCTCGCTCGCCGTTGATCCCGAGGTGCTGCTTATGGACGAGCCGTGCTCGGCGCTCGACCCGGGCAGCACGCTGCGCATCGAAGAGACGATCAAGGAACTTGCCGAGCGCATCACCGTCGTCATCGTCACGCACAACATGCAGCAGGCGAGCCGCGTCAGCGATTACTGCGCATTCTTCCTCACCGACGGAGGGCCGGGACATCTCGTCGAAGCCGATGCAACACGCAAGATGTTCACCAATCCCTCCGATCCGCGAACCGCCGACTACGTGCAGGGCAAGTTCGGCTGATCCGTATCGTTGCACGTGATCACGTGCAGCCGTTCACGAAACGTTCACCATCCCGTCGGGTGAATGTCGTCTGCTCTCCACGTCCCATTCAGGCCGTGAACGTACATTTCGTGTCGTTACCTACCCCGAATCCAAGGAGTATTCATGATCAGGTTCCGCAAGAAGTTCGTTGCAGCAGCGATCGCTGCGGCCGGCGTTCTCAGCGCCGCGCCCGTCGCGCGCGCCGTTGACGTCACGGGTGGAGGCGCATCGTTCCCGGTGCAGTTCCTCACCCCGGCTCTCGCCGAGTTCAACCGCACCTTCGGCCACAACCTCACCTACACCTCGACCGGTTCGGGTACGGGCAAGCGCAACTTCCGCGCAGGAACGTTCAAGTTCGCAGGAACCGACTCGGCGGTGAGCGCGAGTGAGACACCGTCGTTCGAGTGGACGTACGTGCCGTACGTTGCCGGTGCAATCGGCATCGGCTACCGCCTCGACGAACTGCAGGGCGTCCCGCTCTCGTTGAGCAAGGACACCATCGGTGGAATCTTCGGCGGAAGCATCGAGACGTGGGATCACCCGAGCATCGCGGCCGACATGAAGATCAACCCGCCGTGGGGCAACACCAAGCGTCGCAGCGACGTGAAGGGCGCGACCGCACTGTGGGAGAACGAGTCGACGACGTCGGCCAAGGTCACCGTGTCGATGGTTCCCGCAACCTTGCGTGCGAACCGCGGCAAGAAGATCGAGTGGGTTGACACCACGAACAAGAAGGTTTTGAAGAGCCTGACGGTCGGTGCCAAGGGTGAAGTCTCGATGACATCGCCGGTGCAGTTGAAGCACGAGTACGCGATTCGCGTCGGCGGCAAGGACATTGCCAACTTCAAGCGCGTCGACGTGAAGTTGCCGAACAGGCCGATCATCGTGGTGTACCGCGCCGACACGTCGGGAACGACGAACAACTTCTGCCAGTACATGAAGGGTTACGTCAACACCGCCTGGAACATCAACGACGCGTTCCAGAACTGCGTGCCCGGTGGCATCAGCCGCTTCGGTTCGCGCTTCGTCGGTCAGCCGCAGTCGAACAACCTGTCGAACTACACGGCCGACACCAACGGTGCCATCACATACACCGAAGTTGCCTACATCACCGACGCGACGCGTGCCGCCAAGGGCATGCGCGCCGCGCTGGTGCGCAACGCTGCCGGCAAGTACGTGGCTCCGACCTCGGCGGGTTACAACTCGCACCTCAACGGTGCGACGCAGGATGCGCGTGGTTTCGTTACCTTCAACTGGAACCAGACCACGAACCGCACCGCGTACCCCATCGGTGCGGTGACGTACGGCCTGTGCCAGACCGCCAACGACGCACAGAACAAGGTCGTCGCCCAGTTCTTCGAGTGGGTGCTCAACGACTTCGGTCCGAAGAACGCCGAGGCGCTCGGCTACACGCCGTTGCTCGGAGAGTTCAAGGACAAGGCAGTGCCGCTCGCCAAGAGGTGCGGCAACGGCTGATCGTCGGTCGTCAGTGAAAGTGGCCCCCGGGGGAATCCCCGGGGGCTTTTTCGTTGGAGCGTTGCGCTACGAGCGCAGGAACCGCAATACCGGTACCGCAATCACGAAACCGACGAGTTGGGCGACGACGAACATCGGCACCGACGCGGGAGCTATACCGGCGAACGAATCGCTGAAGGCGCGCGCAATGGAGACGGCCGGGTTGGCGAGTGAGGTACTCGACGTGAACCAGTAGGCACCGCCGATCCACACGCCCACTGCCATGGGCACCGAATCGGGCCGGTGCTTGGCGATGAGAAAGATGACGCACAACAGCCCGAACGTCGCGACGACCTCACCGAGCCAGATCGGCGAGCCGGTACGCACCTTCGTGGCGGGACCGAGCAGCGAAATGTCGAACATCGCGTTCGCGACTGCAGCACCGATGATGCCGCCGATCGTCTGGGTGACGAAGTACGGCACGAGCTCACGCCACGGCCGCTTGTCGAGCAGGCACGACATCGCGGTGACGACGGGGTTGAAATGTGCACCCGAAATCGGTCCGAACATGAGGATGAGCGCGATGAGCGCACCCACGGTGGCACCGGCGTTGGCGAGCAACTGCACTGCAACGTCGTCGGTGAGTCGAGAGGCCATGATGCCCGATCCGACGACCGCGATGATGAGCAGTCCCGTGCCGAGGGCCTCGGCAACGAGGCGATGCGAGAGTGACGGATTCATCTGATGCCCGGTCACTTGGTATCGACGCCGAGGTCTTGCAGCAAGTCTTCGACGCGACGACGAATGGCATCACGGATGGGGCGCACCGCCTCGACACCGAGTCCGGCAGGATCGTCGAGCGCCCAGTCCTCGTAGCGCTTGCCCGGGAAGATCGGACACGTGTCGCCGCACCCCATCGTGATGACGACGTCGGCCGCCTGCACGATCTCGACGGCAAACGGCTTGGGGAACTCGCCGGCAATGTCGATGCCGACCTCCTGCATGGCGGCAATCGCCGCAGCGTTCAGGTCCTTGCCGGGGTTCGACCCACCCGAGTACACCTCGACACGACCCTTCGACAAGTGTCGGAGCCAACCCGCAGCCATTTGTGAGCGCCCCGCGTTGTGCACGCACACGAACAGAACCGACGGAGGTGCGTCGGTGATGAAGCCGCGGACCTTCGCGAGTGCGCGCAGGCGATCGTCGGCGTAACGGGTGGTGAACACCGGAACGAACGTGCGTACTTTGGCGTCGGAAAAGCTGTCGTACGACTCCTTCACCACGGGGCGAATCTCGGTTTCGTCGAACTTGCCGGCGTATTTGCGTGCAAGTTGGGCAACCGAATTTTCGAGGATTTCGGATTCCTCGGTGGGCTGTTTCATGGTCATTGCGGTTCTTCCTCTCTGGATTGTGGATGTGTCCTGTGCCGGTGGAGAATCAGTGCTTGTCGAGTCCGTCGACGAACGGGGCGATTCGGGTGCGCAGCTCGCCGACGACTGCATCGAACGCCCGCCGGGTTCCGTCGGCAGCCGGGTCGGGGATCGACCAATGCCAGCGGTGTGACGACACCGCAATTTCATCGTGTGCCTGGTCGCACACGGTGATCACCGTGGCGCGGCGCAATTCCCCGCGGCGGATGACCCGGGGTCGATTGTCTGCGATATCCACTCCGAACGCATCGGCAGCTCGAACCGCCATGGGATGCACCCGTTCGGCGGGCTCGGTACCGGCGCTGTCTGCAGCACCGCCGGTGAGCTCGGTCCACAACGCAGCAGCGAGTTGCGAGCGCGCCGAGTTGGCGGTGCATACGAACAGCACCGCCCCGCGTGGCACTCGGACCGGCTCGTGCATCGGTCGTGCTGCGGGCACGAGTCGTACGAAGCGCTTGCGGCGGTCGTGATGTGACACCGTGCGTACGACGACCCCGGCGGCATCGAGGATGTCGAGATGATGGGTGAGCAGCGGTGACGACAGCCCCGTCATTGCCATGAGTTCGCCCGGGGTGCGGTCGGAGGTGACGAGTTCGTCGACGATGGCGAGACGCACGGGATCACCCAAGGCGGCGAAGTATTCGGCGCGGCGCTGCAACGAGCTCACACCGTGACCCTAACATCTCTCAACAATATTTGAGAGATCTGGGAGATGAACTTTCGGTGAAGGTCCGGCGGCCCCGTCGCTACTCGTCGTCCTGGTCGCGCAGGTAGCGCTCGATTTCGTCGCTGAGGTCATCACCCGAGGGAACGTCGGTGTCGTTCAGGCGGTCGTATTCGGTTTCGAGGCCGCTCACGTACGCACGCACCTCGTCGTCATCCTCGATTGCGGAGTCGTGCAGGTCGGTCCAACGCTGAATCTCCTCGTAGAGATCGGCGTGGTGCGTCGGCATGCCGATGACCCGCTCGAGAAAACGCAGCATCGCCGCGGTCGATTTCGGATGCTCGGATTCGGCGAGGTAGTGCGGCACGCCGACGCGTAACGAGATCGTGTCGATGCCGTCGCGTTCGAGCCGCTCGTGCAACACACCGATGACTCCGGTGGGGCCCTGGTAACTGGGGCGGTCGAGGCCGAACGTACGGGACAGCTGCGAGTTCAGCGAGCTGCCGGTGACGAGCGGGGTACGCGTGTGCGGGGTGGCATCGAGAGCGGCACCGACGGTGACGACCGTCGTACAACGCAGCTCGCGCAGCGTGTGCACGATGCAGTCGACGAACGTCGGCCAGTACATGTGCGGCTCGACCCCGCACATCGCAACGACGTCCCGCGATGCCGCCGTGTCGCGCACGACGACGATGTCGTTCACCGGCCAGCGGATGTGGCGGACCTCGTCGGCATCGAGAAAGATCTCGGGTCGACGCTGGGTGAAGTCGAAGAAAGGGTCGGAATCGATCGATGCGACGGTGAGCGGGGTGCGATCCGACAAGCACCATGACACCGCGGTGGTCGCCACTTGCGCGGCATCGAACCAGCCTTCGAAGGCGACGAGAGCGATCGGGTTGCGCAGCGGCGGCAGGTCGACGACGCGGCTGTCGAGTACGTCGTCGATACGCGGCACGAGGGCCATGCGCCGACGCTACGAGGTGGCGAGGCGCTCGACGACCCAGTCGACACAGGCCGTGAGGGCCGAGACGTCGGCGGGGTCGACGGCGGGGAACATGCCGACGCGCAGCTGGTTGCGACCCAATTTGCGGTAGCCGTCGGTGTCGACGACGCCGTTGGCCCGCAACACGGCGTTCACGTCGTTGGCCGACACACCCTCGAGATCGATCGTGCCGACGACTTGCGAGCGCTGCGCCGGGTCGGCGACGAACGGTGCGGCGTACGACGACTTCTCCGCCCACGAGTACAGCGCATTCGCCGAGGTGGCGGTGCGCTTCGTGCACCACGAGAGACCGCCGTTGTTGTTCATCCAGCGCACCTGCTCGTCGAGCAGCAGCAGCGTGGCGATGGCCGGCGTGTTGTACGTCTGGTTGGCTCGCGAGTTGTCGAGGGCGATCTTCACGTCGAGTGACGCCGGGGTCCAGCGTTTCGACGCCGCAATGCGCTCGATGCGCTCGACGGCCCGCGGCGAGCAGCACGCCAACCACAGACCGCCGTCGGAGGCGAAGGACTTCTGCGGGGCGAAGTAATACACGTCGACGTCGTCGGGAGACCAGGCGATGCCGCCCGCAGCCGACGTGGCATCGACGAGCACGATCGAATCGTCGTCGCGCACGGGGCGCACGAGCTGCATCGCAACACCCGTCGAGGTTTCGTTGTGGGTGAGGCAGTACGCGTCGACGGCTCCGCGACGAGCCTGCGGATGGCTTCCCGGGTCGCTCGTGATCACCTCGGGATCGTCGAGGTGCGGGGCGGCCGTCGTGACGTCGGCGAACTTCTGCGAGAACTCGCCGAACACGAGATGCTGACTGCGCCTCTCGATGAGCCCGAAACTCGCAACGTCCCAGAACACGGTGCTGCCGCCGTTGCCTAGCACGACCTCCCAGCCGTCGGGGAGCGTGAACAGGTCGGTGAGCCCGTCGCGCACCGAACCGACGAGCGACTTCACCGGTGCCTGGCGGTGCGAGGTGCCGAGCAACTCGCGCCCGCGCGCAGCGAGCGCGTCAATCTGTTCGGAGCGCACCTTCGACGGACCGCATCCGAATCGTCCGTCGCGGGGGAGCAGCTCGGCGGGAATCTTCATCGAGGTCGCGGCGTCGTTCGTCACTGTGTAAGCATGGCAGGGATGTCTGCAAACGCCACCAATCCGAACGAAAAGTCACGTGTCTCGGCGCGTCTCGCCGCCATTCAGGAGTCGGCAACGCTGAAGGTGGACGCGAAGGCGAAGGCACTGCAAGCCCAGGGTGAACACGTCATCGGATTCGGGGCGGGCGAACCCGACTTCCCGACCCCCGAGCACATCGTCGAGGCGGCGGTGCGCGCGGCGCGTGACCCGAAGAGTCACCGCTACACGCCCGCCGCGGGTTTGCCCGCATTGCGCGAGGCGATTGCGGCAAAGACGAAGCGCGATTCGGGTTTCGATGCCAAGCCGAACGACGTGCTCGTCACGGTGGGTGGCAAGTACGCCGTGTTCGTCGCTTTTGCCGCATTGTGCGACCCGGGTGACGAGGTCATCTGCCCCGCGCCGTACTGGACGACGTACCCCGAAGCGATCGCATTGGCCGGCGGCGTGCCGAAAGTGGTCGACACGACCGAAGAGACCGAATTCAAGGTGACGGTCGAGCAACTCGAGCGCGCGCGCACGCCGCGCACGAAGGTGCTGCTCTTCGTGTCGCCCGACAACCCGAGCGGTGCGGTGTACTCGCGCGAGGAAACCATCGCCATCGGCAAGTGGGCGGCGGAGAACGGCATCTGGGTCGTCACCGACGAGATCTACGAACACCTCACGTACGGCGGGCACGAGTTCCACTCGATCGTCACGCTCGTTCCCGAGCTCGCCGATCGCTGCCTCATCGTCAACGGTGTCGCCAAGACCTACGCGATGACGGGCTGGCGCGTCGGTTGGATGATCGGACCGAGCGACGTCATGAAGGCGGCGATCAACTTCCAGAGCCACACGACGAGCAACGTCTCGAACGTCGCGCAGTACGCCGCACTGGCTGCGGTGAGCGGCGGGCTCGAGGATGTCGTGCGGATGCGCACCGCATTCGAACGTCGCGGACGCCTGATGCACGAGATGCTCACCGCGATCCCGGGCATCACGTGCATGCCGCCGCAAGGCGCGTTCTACTGCTTCCCCAACGTGTCGGGTCTGCTCGGTCGCAACCTCGGTGGATCGACCGCGGCGACGTCGCTCGAACTCGCCGACTTGGTGCTCGACAAAGCGAAGGTGGCCTTCGTTCCGGGTGAAGCCTTCGGTGCGCCGCGCTACGCACGGTTCTCGTTCGCCCTCGGCGACGACGATCTGCGCGAGGGAATGACGCGACTCGCCGCACTCGTCGGCTGACCTGCTACGGTGACGTCGCCGCGTCAATAGGCGCGGTGCGAGTACCACAGCGAAGTCCGGTGAGATTCCGGCACTGTCCCGCAACGGTGATGCGAGGTTCGAGATCACTCGAACGTCGCGAGTCCGGTCGCCTGGGGTGCACGCCCACTCAACACGTCCTCGCGCGAAGGACAAAGGAGACATCACCAGATGAAATCCCTGCGCAAGGTCGGCATTGCCGGCCTTTTTTCGTTCCTGTTCCTCGGACTCGCCGCCTGCGGCTCGTCCTCGACCGACACCGCTGCCGACGACACGTCGGTGGACACCACGGTTGCCGTTGCCGATTTCCCGGTGACGGTCGGTGATCTCACCCTCGAGGTGCGACCCGAGCGCATCGTGTCGATGTCACCCACCGCCACGGAGATGCTCTTCGCGGTCGGTGCCGCCGACCAGGTGATCGCCGTCGACAATTACTCGAATTTCCCCGCCGAAGCCGCGGATCTGGAAAAGGTCGACAGCTTCGAGCCGAACGTCGAGGCGATTGCCGGACTCGAACCCGATCTCGTTATTGCCACGTACGACCCGGGCAACCTCGTCGAGCAGTTGAATGCACTCGACATCCCGGTGTTCTTCGCCGGTGCGGTCGCCGACCTCGAGGGTGCGTACGAACAGCTCGAGCAGATCGGCGCGCTCACGGGCAACCTTGCCGCGGCACAGGAGCTCGCTGCGTCGATGCGCAGTGACATCGACTCGATCGTCGCATCGGTCGATCCCGCCGCCGCCGAATTGTCGTACTACTACGAGCTCGACCCCACCCTGTACTCGGTGACGTCGAACACCTTCGTCGGTGGCGTGATGTCGTTGTTCGGTCTCACGAACATCGCCGACGGTGTCGAGGAGGGCAACGATTACCCGCAGTTGTCCGCCGAAGTGATCGTGGAGAAGAATCCCGACATCATCATGCTCGCCGACACGTTGTGCTGCGAACAAACGGCCGCGACCGTCGCCGCGCGTGACGGATGGGCCGATCTTGCCGCGGTGCAGAACGGCAACGTCGTCGAATTGAACGACGACATCGCCTCGCGCTGGGGTCCGCGCCTCGTCGATCTCGTGCGCACCGTGGCCGATGCGCTGACGGTGGCACTCGGCGCGTGAGTTCGCAGACGGGCACGGCGACGCCGCGCGCCACCACGTGGGTGGTGGCCGGTGCCGTCGTGCTCGTCGTTGCGCTCGTTGCCGGAACGGTCGTCGGCCCGGCCGGTCCGACGTGGTGGCGGGTTCCGCTCGCTCTGCTCGATCGCCTGCCGTTCGTCACGATCGATTCGGGGATCAGCGAGCGCGACTGGAGCATCGTGTGGCAGATCCGTGCACCACGGGTCGTGCTCGCCGCGCTCGTCGGGGCGATGCTGTCGATGGCCGGGGCGAGTTACCAGGGCGTGTTCCGGAACCCGCTCGTGGATCCGTACCTGCTCGGTGTCGCCGCCGGTGCCGGCCTCGGCGCCACCGTCGTGTTCGTCGCCAACCCGACGGTGCTCGCCAACCTGCCGATCGATCCCGTGCCACTTGCCGCGTTCATCGGCGGAACCGTGGCGGTGCTGCTCACGTATCTCGTCGGAACGGCCTTCGGTTCGCAGCGATCGGCCACGACACTCGTTCTTGCCGGCGTCGCGGTGACGGCACTCGCCACCGCGGTGCAAACCTTCGTTCTGCAGCGCAACACCGACGTGGTGCGCCAGGTGTACTCGTGGATCCTCGGGCGACTGTCGAGTGCGACGTGGGCCGACGTGCGACTCATCGCGCCGTACGTGATCGTGAGCATGATCGTGCTCGTCGCATACCGTCGCGTTCTCGACGTGATGCGCGTGGGTGACGAAGAGGCATCGGCACTCGGTACGAACGTGAAACGCACGCGACTCATCATCGTGCTCGCCGCGACGCTGGGTACGTCGGCGGCCGTGTCGGTGAGCGGACTCATCGGCTTCGTCGGCATCATCGTGCCGCACGCCATCCGTTTGCTCGCCGGCAGCACGTACCGTCGCGTTCTTCCGCTGTCGATGCTGCTCGGAGCGGCGTTCCTCATCGCCGCCGACATCCCCGGGCGCGTACTCACCGATCCGGCCGAAACCCCGATCGGTGTGGTCACCGCGTTCTTCGGTGCGCCGTTCTTCCTCGCCCTGTTGCGCACGCGGGAGGTTCCGCGATGAAGATGACGCTGCACTCGGTGCGCGTGGCGTACGACGGCTGTCCCGCGGTCGTCGGTGTCGACGTGTCGGCGTCGTCGGGGGAGTGGCTGTGCATCATCGGGCCGAACGGTGCCGGCAAGTCGTCGTTGCTGAAGTCGATCGTCGGCATCGTGCCGCACGACGGATCGGTCGACGTCGACGGCAGGGTACTCGGCGACATGACACCGCGCGAACGGGCGCGATGCGTCGCGTACGTGCCGCAATCCCCGGTGTTGCCCGACGACATGACGGTCACCGACTACGTGCTGCTCGGGCGCAACCCGTACGTGTCGACGTTCGGACGCGAGACGAGCCACGACTATGCGATCGTTGCCGACACCCTCGCCGATCTCGACTTGTCGGTGTTTGCGCGACGGCGCTTGTCGACTCTGTCGGGCGGCGAGCGTCAGCGCCTCGTCATTGCCCGTGCGCTCGCGCAACAGGCACCGGTGCTGCTGCTCGACGAGCCGACGAGTGCGCTCGACATCGGACACCAGCAGCAGGCGCTCGAACTCGTCGACCGCTTGCGCCGCGAGCGCGGACTCGTCGTCATCTCGGCGATGCACGACCTCACACTCGCTGGCGTGTACGCGCACAGGCTCGTGCTCATGCACCAGGGCGTCGTCGTGTCGTCGGGCACTGCACGCGAGGTGCTGCGCAGTGAAACCCTTGCGGAGTTCTACGGAGTGTCGGTGCACGTGCAGCACCACGACGACGGCACGGTGGTCGTCGTGCCGCGCCGTACCGCGACGCACTGACGACCCGTGCACGCACGTCACGACTCGTCGATCCGGTCGCGCCGACGGCAGACTCAATACGTGCGTGCGGCGGTGTGTGCCATCGTGGTGATGCTCGGTGTCGCAGCGTGCGGAAACACCGGTGGCGAATCATCCGGATTGCACGACCACGGCGGACCGAATGCGGCGAACGTCGCACTCGTCGACAATGACGTCATCGTCGACGTCACCCTCGACCCCGCCAAGGTGGGCATGACGACTCTGCACATGGAATTCGCACCTCCGGGCGGACGACTCGAGAAGGTGGGCAACGTTCGTGCGCTGCTCACGAATTCCGCCGGTGCCGCACCGATCGAGGTGACTCTCGTGGATGACGGACTCAATCACTTCCATGCCGACTTCGAGCTCGGTGCGCCCGGTGACTGGGACGTCACGATTGAAGCCAAGGTGCAGGGCGGCGCCGCATTGTCGTACCGCACGACGATGACCGTCGGCGAATAACGCGCAGCTGCCGCGCCCGCGTGAGCGAGCCGGGTGCTCAGTCGTTCAGCGTGAGGACGACGAGATGATGGTCAAGACCCGTTGCGTCGTCGACGAACGCGTCGCCCACCACGGTGAAACCGGCCCGTTCGTAGAAGCCGATCGCCGAGTCGCGGGCGCGGGCCCACACGTAGCGCGCTCCGTGTGCACGGGCGCGAGAAACACCCGCATCGAGTAAGAGGCGACCGACGCCGAGACCTTGCACGTCGTCGAGCACGGCCATGCCGCGCAGTTGCACGGCCGGTGCGGCGGTGTCGTGCGGCCACGGCGCGGGCAACCACGTCGACGTCGCGACCAGGCGGTCGGCGATGCGTACGCCGAGATGGCGCGTGTCGGGAAGGTCGTCCTGTGCGTAGCGCGGATCGCGTGACGGAGTGCCCTTGCGCAGCACCGCCATGCGCACCTCGTGGGTGTCGACCGAGGTGAGGTCGACGACGCAGGGTGTCGGTGCCGACGCGTTCATCGCCCCGCGACGCTAGCGATGTGGTGACGGTTTTACCGACGCATGCTGCATCGCGGAGTCGCGTTCACGCACCCGCGACGTCCGACAGATTCACCACCCGATCGGCAATGGCGGCTGCCTCGGCGGGGTCGTGGGTGACGTGCAGCGTCGTCGTCCTGCGCGCGGCGAGCACCGAACGCACGTCGGCGAGCAGGCGATCGTGCAATGCGACGTCGAGTCCGGTGAGCGGTTCGTCGAGCAGCAATACGGCGGGGCGGGGAGCGAGTGCACGCGCCAGTGCGACACGTTTCGCCTCGCCGCCCGACAAGGTGGTGACGTCACGCCCGGCGAAACCCCGCAAGCTGACGAGGTCGAGCATCTCGGCAACGATCCGATCACGTTCGTTGCGCGGCTGACGACGTACCGTCTCGCCGTAACCGACGTTGGCCGCAACGTCGAGGTGGGGGAAGAGTTGGTTGTCCTGGAAGACCATGCCGACGCCGCGCGCATGGGGTGCAACGTCGGCGACGTCGCGCCCGTCGATGACGATGCGTCCCGCCGGCGCTGTCTCGAGCCCGGCGATGATCCGCAGCAGAGTCGTCTTGCCACTGCCGCTCGGACCGAGCAACGCGACACGTTCACCGGTCGCGATGTGCAGTGTGAGGTTCGTGAACAGATCGCGACCGTCGTGACGGGCGCACAGCGACTCAACGTGCAGCATCGCCGCGCTCCACCAGGATCATTGCCGCAATGCACAACACCGCGAGCAACGTTGACAACACGAACGCCTGGGTGCGCAACGCGTCGCCCGTTCGCGACATCAGCCGCGCAACGGTGACGGGGATCGTTTCGGTTCCGCGGCGCGTGAGCAACGACGACGCACCGAATTCGCCGATCGACACGGCGACGATGAGACCACCCGCGCCGGTGAGTGCGCGACGGGCGAGGGCGACGTCGACGGTTCGCAGCGTGCGCCACGGTGAGGCCCCGAGCGTCGCTGCGGCGTCGCGCAGACCCGCCGGAACCGCACGAAAGACGGGAACCAGCAGTCGCACGACGAGCGGCAGGGCGACGAGAGAGTGGGCAATCGGCACGATCCACCACGATGCCCGCAGGTTCCCGGCACCCGGCCCGAAGGCGACGATCATGCCGAGACCCACCGTGACGGGTGAGAGCGCGAGCGGAACGAGTGCCAAGGAGTCGCCGACGCGACCCCCGCGCCCGCCGTGCACCGCGGCAAACGCCGTGCCCGCACCGAGCACGAGGGTGATGACCAGCGCGGCGACAGCGACACGTGCCGACGACGACACCGCTGCCACGAGATCGACCGAGGTGGTGA
>JBIIDI010000119.1:0-5249 GCA_044238425.1 Ilumatobacteraceae bacterium | reverse complement strand
GCCAGTTGTCGGCGAGCATGGCGTCTTCGTGCGGCCCGAACATGGGCAGCACGTCGTCAACGAACTGGTCGAGACGCTGCAGTGCTTCGGTGCGCGTCGTCGGCCACGTGCCGTCGGGTGGTGCGCCGAACGTGTCGGCAGCGAGTGACTCGACGAAAGCGAGATCTTCGTCGCGTACCTCGTAACGAACCGGGGTCGGCCAGCGGTCGTGACCGTCCTTCGGCGGACGTTCGCGGTTGTCGGCATCGAAGTTCCACTCGCCGCCGGCCGGTTCGTCGCCGTCCATGAGCACGTCGAGTCGGCGGCGCTGCCAGCGGTAGAAGTCCTCCATCCGCACTTTCGGGCGATCACCGAGCCACGTCGCAAAGTCGTCAGGGTGACAGAGGAACTGCGTCGAGCGCACGGTGTTGACTCCGAGTCGGGCGAGCAATGACCGCGAGGCAAGCGAGTTCGGTTCGGTCGCCACGACTCGAGCGGATGAATGCGCAGCGACGTGCTCACGCAGCCCGGACGACATGGTCTCGGCAACGCGAAGATCGACGTCGAAACCCTCCGCACGAAGTTCGTCGGCAAAGCGCCGCATCGCAGTGACGATGAGATGAAGTCGCTGAGCATGCCAGCGACGCGACCGCACTTTGTCGAGGGCAATGACCATGAGCACCCGGTGCGTCGCTGGTGCGGCGTGTGCGAGCGCACCGATGCAGCGATTGAGCTGATCGCCGAAGACCCACACGGTGTCCGGTGCGGCCATGGATCGCGACGCTAGCGAGATTCGCCGCCGCCTCAGCCATCCTCGTCGAGGACGTACTCGAGTCGGAACGTGGCCCGGGCGGTGAGTACGTGGTCGGCGACGAACCGTGCAACGAGGGGCGGCGCAGGAACCGCACGGGAAACGACGACGGTGACGAGTTCGTCGTCGATCTGCACCTCGTGACGCAGAGCATCGTGCGACGTACCGGTGAGTGCGTCGGCGGCAAGAACGTGCAACTCGTCGTGTGACGTTGCCGTCGCCGCCGCCCGCGCGGCACGGTAGGCGAGATGGTCGATCGCCATCTGCACCCGCATCACCGCACCAGTCCACACCGTCGCCGCGACGATGACGACGACGATCGGCAGGACGAGGGCGAACTCGAGGCTCGCCTGTCCGGGGTCACTCGCTGTCGATCGGTACCGAATTCGCACGGTCGAGCACCCCTGACAGCACCGTGTCGAACAACTCACCGATCCGCCCGGCGCCACCACCCTCGGTCGCCCACGCAACGACGAGCAGTGCCACGACGGCCGCACCGACGAGCACGAGCGCATACTCGGTCGTCGCCTGACCGGGGTCGCGGCGCTCCAACATGGTGCGCAGTCGGGCACCGAGTCGTGACCGCAGTTCGTTCTTCATCGCTTTCCCCACTTCGTTCATCACATCCGGTTCCTCACATCCCGTTCCTCATATCCCGTTCATCCGAGATCACCGAGATGTGTGACGACACCGGCCACCATCGGCACGATCGCGAGAAGAACGAAGGCGGGCAGAACGCAGGACACCAGCGGGGCGGTGACGCGCACGCTGAGCACGCGCAGTCGTCGCTGCACACCGTGACGCCGCTCGGCACGAGCGGTGTCGGACAGTTGCTCGAGCAGTCGCGCGAGCGGAAATCCCTCCCGCTCCGCCTCGATGACTGCGTCGACCCAGCCCGTGCGGCGCGGGTCGAGCGAGTTCCGTCGCCGTCGCAGGGCTTCGCTGACGAGTGCACCGTGTTCGACGTCGTTGCGCACCGGCCGAACGAGCTCTCCCGCCGCGCCGTGCACGTCGGCGACGTCGATGAGAGCACGCGCCGGTGAACGACCGGCCGCGACCTCGAGCGAGAGTGCATCGAGCACGTCGGGAACGGCGTTGTCACCGGTGTCGTCACCGGTCATCGCGTGCACGTACATGCGCCGCATCCACCGCCACCCGAGTACGTTCAATCCGACACCCGCGAGGCAGGCGGCAATACCGAGCGGACGTGCAACGGCCGCACGAGCCCCGTCGTCGACGACGAGCAAGATGACGAGCACGACTCCGGGCAGCCACGTGAGCGCCTGCATCGACGCCCGTGCCTGCACCGTTGCCATTCGTGCCTCGTCACGCAACGTCCGCCGTTCGCGCATCACCCGCGCCGCCACCGACAGCGATCGGTGCGGTGCACCGGTGCGCGCGGCGAGGAGAAGTGCCGTCGCGGCCGTGCGCACGTCGGGGTCGGAGGTGCGACCGAGCAGGTCGGTGCACCACGCATCGATCGATGCACCGTCGCGTGCCACCCGTGTGCATTCGGGCAACGAACCGTCGATGCGCGGGTGACGTTGCACGAGCCGTCGCAGCGCCCCGTGCAGCGAATGCCCCTGGCGGGTGTCGCGTTCGATGCCGTCGAGAACGTCGGCGAGGTCGGGCATCGCATCGGTGCACGTGGCGAACAACCGCCGACGCGCGTGACGCACCTCCAACCACGGCAGAACGTCGCCCCGCAGGATGACGACAACACCGAGCACGACGCACGCCATGCCGAGAAACGTCAGCACCGCTGCCTCTGCAATTCGTCGCGCGCACCCGGGCTCCACAATTGGCGCGGCTGCCCGTCGCCGCGCAGCGGCAGCTCGATCACCTCGGTGACGTTGCGCCGTCCGGCGGGGGTGCGTTCGACATGCACGACGACGTCGATCGCCGCGACGAGATGGTCGCGCAGCGATTCGAGCGGCCATTGCGGAGCGGCCGCCAACGACAGTGCTTCGAGTCGACGCATCGCATCGAGTGGCGAGTTCGCGTGGCACGTGGTGAGCGAGCCGTGGTGGCCGGTGTTCATCGCCGCGAGCATGTCGAGCACCTCGGCACCGCGCACCTCGCCGACGACGAAGCGGTCCGGTCGCAGGCGCAACGCCCCGCGTACGAGTTCGTCGGTGCCGATCGCGCTGCGTCCTTCGGGCGAGGCGGGAATCGCCTCGAGACGCATGACGTGCGGGGTGGTCAGTCGCAGTTCGGCGACGTCCTCGATGGTGATGATGCGATCGTTGCGGGCAACGTGCCGGCACATCGCGTTGAGGAGCGTGGTCTTGCCGCTCGATGCGCCGCCGCTGACGACCACGTTGCATCGCGACGTGACGATTTCGCGCAACAACTCGACGACCGAGGCCGGACCGAAGAACTCGAGCGGCACGTCGCGCACAGCGAATCGCCGAATCGCGATGGCCGGGCCGTCGACCGCCACCGGCGGCACGACGATGCACACCCGCGAACCGTCGGGCAACCGCACATCGACGATCGGTGTCGCACGGTCGACGCGCCGGGCGAGCGGCAGCACGATGCGCTCGATGATCCGTTCGACTTCGCCGTCGGGCAACGTGCCGACGCGTTCGAGTCCGGCGTCGGCTTCCACCCACACCTCGCGCCCTGCGTTGACGAGTACCTCGCGCACGCGCGGATCGGCAAGGTACGCATCAAGGGACAGCAGTGACGAAGTCACGACGACCGTCGTTCGTCCCGTGTCACAGCACGCCGCTGAGTGCGCCCGCGAGAACGTCGGGCATGCGGGTGGAGAGCAACCCCGCATCGACGGTGCGCGCGATGCGTTCGTCGAACGGTACACGCGCGACGACCGGCGCACGCACGACGACTTCGACGTCCCGGGCGAGGAGAGCACGACCCGGCTCCTCGACGAGCACGACGCCGGTCGGTGGCCGCTCGAGTCGCGCCGCCCGTCGCAATGCGAGGTAACACGCCCGCACGACGAGCAGGTCGGCGCGTGCATCGTCGACGATCGCGTCCGGCGGTCGCTGCGTACCGAAATCGCACACCGTCGTCGATGCGTCGACCTCACCGACGAGCGCACCCCAGTCGACACCGTGCGCCGAACCGCGGGGGATGAGATCGACGCTGTCGGTACAGCGTTGTCGCAACGCATCGATGTTCATGCGGTCACCCCCGCGTTGCTGCAGCCAGTCGTGAATACCAAGCCCCGCCGGCTCGGGAACGCCGAGGATCGCCGGAGCATCACCGGACGAATCGACGATCGTCCCGATGCCGCGTTCACGCCCGAGCACCACGGCAAGCGCGCACGCAACGACGCTCGTACCGCTGCCACCTTTCACCGACCAGCAGACGTACATCGCACCTCCCTCGGGCGCAGTCGCCCGACCGGAATGTGTGCGGTCAGTCGGCGAGTGCGACGGCGAGACGCGCCGCGAGATCGGCGTTGTTGCATGCCAGGGCGATGTTCGCCCGCACGGCGTCACCCTTCGTCGCCGCGGCGATCGCCGCGAGCACGTGCGGCGTCACCGCCGCGCCCGTAATTCCCGCCGCCGCCGCGGAGGCGAGCGCGGTGTCGATCGCTGCATTGAGTTCGTCGGCCGCCAACGCAACGTCTGCCGGCACCGGGGTGACGACGAGCATTCCCGTGCCGCTCGCGAGTTGGGCGCGTGCAATGCGCGCCAATTCCGCGACGTCGTTCGTGTGGTGGGCAAGGGGCAGACCGCTCGAGCGCACGGTGAACGCCGGGAACTCGTCGCACTCGACACCGATCACCGGCACACCGAGCATCTCGAGATGCTCCAACGTGCGCGGCAGATCGAGAAAGGCCTTCGCACCGGCCGACACCGTGACGACGGGATGTCGCGCGATCGCACCGAGATCGGCGCTGATGTCGCCGGTGTCGTTCGCACCGCGGTGCACCCCGCCGATTCCGCCGGTAGCGAACACCTTCACTCCTGCACGTGCGGCCAACGCCACCGATGCCGACACCGTCGTCGCACCGACGGCCCACCGTTGTCCGACGGCAACGGAGAGATCGCGTTCGGCGGCCTTGCGCGCCGGACCGAGGATGAGCGGGTGTTCGGCATCGGACAAACCGACCCGTTCGACACCGTCGATGACGGCGGTGATCGCCGCGGTTGCACCGTGGTCGCGGATCGCGGCGAGGCAGCCGTGGAGTGCTTCGGCGTTCGACGGTGACGGCAAGCCGAGGTGGGAAAAGATCGTCGATTCGAGGGCGACGACGGCACGTCCGGCCCCGAGTGCGTCGGCGACGCGGGGATCAATGCGCAACGTCACGTCGGGTCCTTATCATCCCGCCAGTGTGGCACCGGCGCTGCGCAGGGTGCGGGCTGCCAGGGCGTGGGCGGCGGAAATGCTCGCATCGTTCGACGCACCCGACGCCGCGGCAACGAGAAATCCGGCGGCAAATGCGTCGCCTGCACCCGTGGTGTCGACGACGTTGTCTACGGGCGCA
>JBIIDI010000118.1:0-5281 GCA_044238425.1 Ilumatobacteraceae bacterium | reverse complement strand
TCGACGCCGTTCGCCCACCGGACGGCCTCGGCCTCGTCGGCGAATCGCTGCACCGTGATCACCGGCCCGAAGATTTCCTGCTGGATCATCTCGTCGTCCTGGCGCAGGTCGCTGATCACGGTCGGCTCGAAGAAGAACCCGTTGCGCGAGACGCGATTGCCGCCGGCGACGACCTTGGCGTGTTTGGGTGCCCGATCGACGAAACCGGCGACACGTCCGAGTTGGGCGGGATTGTTCAATGCGCCGTACAGCACGTCCTCGGTCGGCGCCCCCGTCTTCGTCGACTTCGCCACGTCGCCGAGCGCATCGACGAAGTCGGCATACACCTTCGGTCCGGCAATGACCCGGGTTGCGGCCGTGCAGTCCTGTCCCGCATTGAAGTACCCGGTCATCGCAATGTGCGCAGCGGCGGCCTCGATGTCGGCATCGTCGAAAACGATGACGGGTGCCTTGCCACCGAGTTCGAGGTGCACTCGCTTCAGCGTTCGCGACGCCGCCTCGGCAACTTCCATTCCGGCGCGCACCGACCCGGTGACCGACACCATCGCCGGCGTTGCGTGGGCAACCATTGCGCGCCCGGTGTCACGGTCACCGCACACGACGTTGAACACGCCCGGGGGCAGGAACTCCGCAGCGATCTCGGCGAGGACCGTCGTGCTCGCGGGAGTGGTGTCCGACGGCTTGAGCACGACGGTGTTGCCGGCGGCGATTGCCGGTGCGAACTTCCACACCGCCATCATCATCGGATAGTTCCACGGTGCGACCTGCGCGCACACGCCGACCGGCTCTCGACGGATCATCGACGTGTGCCCCGCCATGTACTCCCCGGCACTCTTCCCCTCGAGCATTCGCGCCGCGCCGGCGAAGAAACGAATCTGGTCAACCATCGGCGGAATTTCCTCGGTTTGCGTGATCGATACCGGCTTGCCGCAGTTCTCCACTTCAAGGGCGATGAGTTCGTCCTTGCGCGCTTCGATCGCGTCGGCAATGCGGTACAACGCGAGCGAGCGCTGCGACGGCGTCGTCTCGCGCCACGATTCGAAGGCATCGGCGGCTGCGCGCATTGCAACGTCGACGTCATCGTTGCCGGAGAGCACCGCCTGCGCGTACACCTCTCCCGTCGCCGGGTTCACGACGTCACTCGTACGACCGCCGCGAGCGTCGACGTACTCACCGTTGATGAAATTGCGAAAGGTCCTCATACCGACGTCCTAGCACGACACCGGCCCGCGTCGCCAACGAAAACCCGCTAGAACGAAAGCCGTGTCCCCCGCCATTCGCACGCTCGGAGTCCCGAAGGAAACGAAGACGCTGGAGGGACGCGTTGCCATCACACCCGACGGTGTTCGCGAGCTCACGCAACGCGGAGTCACAGTGCTCGTCGAGACGTCGGCGGGTGCAGCGGCGTCGTTGACCGATTCCGACTACGCAGCCGCAGGGGCGCGGATCGTCCCCGGCGCCGCCGACGCGTGGGCGGCGGAGCTCGTCGTAAAAGTGAAGGAGCCGAGCCGCGACGAACTGTCCTACCTGCGTCCCGACCTCACGCTCTTTACGTACCTCCACCTCGCCGCCTATCCGCACGTCGCCGAGGCGTTGCAGAAGAGCGGCACGACGGCGATTGCCTACGAGACGGTGCAGACGGCGAACGGCGCACTGCCCTTGCTCGCGCCGATGAGCGAGATTGCGGGCAGGCTCGCCACGCAAGCGGCGGCCCACTGGTTGCAGCGTCCGTACGGCGGGCGCGGTGTGCTCATGGGCGGCGCGCCCGGCGTGCGACCCGCCCGCGTCGTCGTCATCGGCGCCGGCAACGTCGGATGGAACGCGGCGTGGATCGCGGCGGGCATGCAGGCCGATGTCGTGCTCATGGACCGCAACATCGACCGCCTGCGCCAGCTCGAACAGATTGCCGTCGGACGCGTCACCACCCTCACCGCGAACCGCGGCGCGATCGAACGAAGCGTCGCGGACGCCGACGTCGTCGTCGGTGCCGTGCTCGTTCCGGGAGGACGCGCTCCGATCGTCGTCGACGAGGACATGGTGCGCGGAATGAAACCCGGCGCGGTCGTCGTCGACGTCGCCGTCGACCAGGGTGGATGCGTCGCAACGACGCGCGAGACGACCCACTCCGATCCCGTCTACGAGAAACACGGAGTTGTGCACTACGCGGTCGGCAACATGCCGGGCGCCGTGCCGTACACGAGCACGTACGCTTTGACGAATGCAACGTTGCCGTACGTCGTTCAGGTGGCGACACTCGGCGCACGCGGCGGCGCCGCCGCCGATCCCGCCCTTGCCCTCGGCGTGAACACGGTTGCGGGATCGCTCACGCACCGTGCGACCGCCGATGCGCTCGGCCGCGCTTACGTCGAGCCCCTCGTCGCGCTCAAGGGCTGATGCCGTGACGATGCGACTCGGCTACAACACCGGATACTGGGGCAGCGGTCCCCCGCCCGGCGCGCTCGAAGCGGTGCAAGAAGCGGAACGTCTCGGATTCGATTCGATCTGGACTGCCGAGGCGTACGGCAGCGATGCGCTCACGCCGCTCGCATGGTGGGGCGCACACACGACGAGTATCCGCCTCGGCAGCGGCATCATGCAGATGGCGGCACGCACACCGGCCGCCACCGCAATGGCAGCCATGACGATGGACCACCTCAGCGGTGGCCGATTCATTCTCGGTCTCGGTGCATCCGGGCCGCAAGTCGTCGAAGGTTGGTACGGGCAGTCGTATCCCCGCCCGCTCGCGCGCACGCGCGAGTACGTCGAGATCGTGCGCAACATCATTCGCCGCGATGCACCGGTCGAATTTCACGGGGAGTTCTACGACATGCCGCACCGCGGCGGCACCGGCCTCGGCAAGGCACTGAAGAGCACGATTCATCCGCTGCGAAAGGACATTCCCATCTATCTCGCCGCGGAAGGGCCGAAGAACGTTGCGCTCGCTGCCGAGATCTGCGACGGCTGGCTGCCACTCTTCCTCTCGCCGAAGCAGGACGCGTTCTACCGTGCGCAACTTGCCGACGGATTCGCCGCGAGCGGCGACCCGGACAAGGCGTCACGCTTCGACGTCGTGTGTCCGCTCGTCGTGGTGCCAGGTGACGACGTCGAGGAATGCGCGAATCTCATCCGTCCGTTCATCGCGCTGTACGCCGGTGGCATGGGAGCCAAGGGTGCCAACTTCCACTTCGAGGTGTTTGCCCGGATGGGATGGGAAGGTGTCGCCTCGCACGTGCAGGAGCTGTACCTGCGCGGCGACAAAGCCGCCGCTGCGGCGGCGATTCCGATCGACATGGTGCAGGACGTCGCGCTCGTCGGCCCGCCGGCCAAGATTCGCGAGGAACTCACCGAATGGCGCAAGACCTGCATCACGACGTTTCTCGTCGGCGGTCCGGCGTCGTCGCTCGCGGCAACGGCCGAGTTGCTGCTCGGCTGACGATTCGCTCAGTCGCAGCAGGAGTCGCGCCAGCCGCAGCCCGCGCACTTGAAATGCGCGTGTTCCGGGTGGAGCGGTCCGCCGCAGTGCGGGCATTCGCTGAAGATCGCGAATCGAGTGCTGCAACGACCGTCGACGAGTTCGGACTTGTCGGCGGTCGCAGCCGTCGCCGCACCGGGAGCGAGTGACGCGTCGGCCATGCGTGGCTTAGTGTACGCAATCGGTGCGATCAGGTGAGTGACGACCTCGCAAACGGCGATGTGATGAACCCCGTCTCCGGGGTGGACGATGAGCGTCTCCGTCGCGCGGGCAGTGCGCGCTCCGCACTCGCCGTGCGCGACTTCCGTCGCATGTTCTTTGCCTCGTTCGGCTCGAGCATCGGCACGTGGATCCAGAACGTCGTGCTGCCGATCTACGTGTACGACCGCACCGACAGCGCAACGGTGGTGGCGGTGATCATCTTTGCGCAGCTCGGACCGTACATCTTCTTCTCGCTGCCGGCCGGGGCGTTCGTCGACTCCGTCGATCGCCGCACATGGCTCGTCGGCACCCAGTCGATGATGCTGTCGTTCTCGGTGCTGCTCGCTTACTTCGCCGCGCACGATGCCCCGATGTGGGCGATCTTCGTGGCCCAACTCGGTGTCGGCATCGGCAACGCGCTCGACCGCCCCGCCTGGACGGCGATGCTGCCGTCGCTCGTCGATCCCCGCGACCTCGCCGGCGCGGCGTCGCTCAACGGCATGGTCCTGAACATGGCGCGCATTCTCGGGCCGCTCATCGTCGCCGGTTTCACGCCGTTCGGTGCGCAACCCTGGCATTTCTTCGCGGCGAACGCCGCGACGTACCTGTTCGTCATCGTCACCCTCTTCAACGTGAGCATTCCGCGCATCGAGCCCGAGAAGATCTCCGGCTGGCAGCGCTTCGTGTCCGGAATCGCCATTGCCCGTTCACGACCGGTCATCGTGCGCCTGATGCTGAGCATCGTGAGTTTCGCCATTCTCTCGCTGTCGTACATCGGGTTGTTTCCCGCCATCGCCGCGCTCAACTTCGGCATCGACGAAACCGGTGCGACGTACAAGTGGTTGTACGCGGTGTGGGCCTTCGGTGCCGCACTCGGTGGCATCGGCATCGGTACCTTCATGTCCGGCCGCGACGTACGACTGATGATCCGGTGGGGATTCGTCATGACGAGCATCGGACTCGTCGGCTTCGGCGTCGCACGCTCCGCACCCCCCGCGTTCGTTGCCGGTTTCGTCGTCGGTTTCGGCTACTTCCTCGCCACGACCGCAATGACCACGGTGCTGCAGGCCAACCTCGCTCCGAACGAACGCGGTCGGGTTCTCGCGCTGTGGTTCATGATGTTCGGCGGCATGGTGCCGATCGGCAACCTCGTCTTCGGTCCGCTCATCGACCGCTTCGGTGCACGGTGGCTGATGTTCGTCGGGGCCGCGTGGGCCCTGTTCCTCGCGAAGTGGTGCGACATCCGCGCCGTCGAGCGGCGTGCGGCAGCTAGTCAGCCGCAGACGCGGCGCACGAGCTGATCGAGTCCCGCCACCCGCGAGCCCTTCACGAGCAACGCATCGTCCCCGCGCAGAGTTCCGGCGATCGTCACGGCCTCGTCGATCGACACCGTGCGTACGCCGTAGTCGGGAGCACCGACCGACACGCATTCGATTCCGAGTGACACGGCGAGTTCGGCAATGCGCCGATGCTCGGCCGCCGAATCGTCGAGTTCCGCCATGACGCCGAGGATGGCGACGCGCCGGTCGGCGCGCACGGCCGCGAGCGCCTGCAGTGCCGCGGCCATCGATGCGGGATTGGCGTTGTACGAATCGTCGATGACGAGCG
>JBIIDI010000117.1:0-5344 GCA_044238425.1 Ilumatobacteraceae bacterium | reverse complement strand
CCTCCGGAACGTAACTCTCGATGAGGCGCCACAGCTGAGCGGTGGCGGATTGACCCATCTCGATGTCGCGCTCCATCTCCGAGAGGTCCTTGCGGGCGTAGTACTCGAATGCCGCAGCGAGCAGCGCTTCCTTCGAATCGAAGTGGTAGTGGATGAGGCTGTTCGACACGTCGAGCCGCTTCGCGACGTCGGCAATTCGCGTGCCGGCGAAGCCTCGTTCGATCACCACTTCACAAGTGGCCTCGAGAATCTCCACTCGCCGCGCCTCCACGGCGTATTTCTTCACGCTGCGAGGGTACCGTCCGCCGAGGTCCGCCTAGCGTACGACGGCGATGACCGCCCGCCGATACGCCGTCGTCGCATGGATTGCATTTGCATCGCTCTACGTCATCATCATCACGGGATCGTTGGTTCGACTCACGGGTTCCGGTCTTGGATGCAGCGATTGGCCGCGGTGCAACGAAAGCCGCTTCATCGACGTGTCGTCGACGCACGCCGCAATCGAGCAACTCAATCGCTTGTTCACCGGCATCGTTGCCGCAAGTGTGATCGCTGCCGCACTCGGGGCGCTGCGCGTGGCGCCCCGTCGGTCACCGCTCGTGCGCCATGCACTGCTCCTCGTTCTCGGAGTACTCGGACAAGTGGTTCTCGGTGGCGTCGTCGTTCTCACGGGCCTGCATCCCGCAGCGAACATGGGTCACTATCTCCTGTCCGTCGCATTGATGACCTGGGCGTACTGGCTCGTACGCGATGCGCGGGCACTTGCCGGATCCTCCGATCCGGTCGTCCGTGCCGTGTCCCGGGGGGAGCACGCGCTCATTTCGTGGTTGATGGTCGCCCTGGCCGCCGCGCTGGTAACGGGAACGGTCGTCACCGGTACCGGACCGCATGCGGGGGATGAAAGCGCACCGCGATTCGATTTTGCCGTCTCGTCCGTGGCGCGTGTGCACAGCCTCGTCGTTCTCGGCACCTTGCTCCTCGCCGTCGTCATCGGGTTCCGACTGCGCAATGCCGCAAGTGCCGAACGGCGGGTCGTGGCCGGCGCCTTCGAGTCCTTCCTCTTCATCGCGGTCCTCCAGGGCGGGTTGGGTTATCTGCAGTACTTCACGGGAGTTCCCGTACCCCTCGTGGCGCTCCACGTGGCACTCAGCGTCGCGGTGTGGCTGGCGGCCCTGCATCTGAGGGCCGTGGCGCGTCCTGTGCTTGACTAGAACGACCATGGGTGTTCGGTCGTACGTGAATGCCGCATTGCGCGTGCTCGTCATGGTGACGACAGGCGGCGTGATTCTGTCCGGCTTCGGTGCAAGCCCCGTGCATGCCGAAGGCGAGAACGAGATAGTGGTGCGCGTTCAGGACCAAACCGCAACGGGTACGTCCACAGAGAAAACCCCGGTTTCCGGTGCGGTGATCGTCGTTACGACAACAGATGGGGTGGAAGTCATTCGTGCAACCACGTCAAGCGAGGGGGTGGCGTCGCTGCAGGTTGCAGCTGGAGTTGACTACATCGTCACACTTGATCTGGCGTCGCTTCCCGAAGGGTCATCGTTGATCAGGGAGGGGACCGAGCGGATCGAACTTCCCGCTTCTTCCTTCCGCACGCCGGTGAAGGCGTTGAACTTTTTCACGGGACAGTCGGCAGATGCGGCACGCACCGACTTCGAGAAGATCGCCCAGCGGTTCGTCGACGGCGTCCGGCTCGGCTTGATCATTGCAATGTGCTCCGTCGGATTGTCGCTGATCTTCGGCACGACGGGTCTTACCAACTTCGCCCACGGTGAACTCGTGTCCTTCGGCGGTCTCGTCGCATTTCTGTTCAACGTCACCCTTGGTTTGCCGTTTTTCGTCGCATTTCCGTCGGCGATCGTTGTCGGTGGCATCATGGGTTGGCTTTTCAACTGGGCGGTGTTCGCTCGTTTGACAAAGCGGGGAATCGGGCTCGTCTCGCAATTGGTCGTGTCCGTCGGCTTGTCGATCATGCTGCGCAACATCTACCTGTTCCAGTTCGGCGGTCGAACCCGGCCATTGCGTTCCTTCTCGTTGCAAGAGGGTCTCGTGCTCGGACCGGTACGCGTGACGCCACGCGATCTCACGACGAGCGCTCTCTCACTCGTCATCCTCGTTGCGGTGGCCGTATTCCTCCAGCGTTCCCGCACTGGCAAGGCGGTGCGCGCCGTATCGGACAACGTCGCTTTGGCGTCGTCGACGGGTATCGATACGGGTCGCATTATCCGGCTCGTGTGGTTCGTTGGCGGTGCACTTGCGGCGACGGGAGGCATCTTCCGGGGCCTCGACGAACAAGTCGGATTCCAGATGGGATCGAGCCTGCTGTTCCTCATGTTCGCGGGGATCACGCTTGGGGGCCTGGGTTCCGCATACGGGGCGCTCGTCGGAGGCTTCGTGGTCGGGATTCTCGTCGAGATGTCGACACTTGTCGTACCGAGCGAGTTGAAGAACGCTCCGGCCCTGCTCATCCTCATCATCGTCCTCATCGTGCGCCCGCAGGGAATTCTCGGTCGTCGCCAAAGGGTGGGATGACATGGACGTACTGACGATCCTCGAGAACACCCTGCGGGCGCTCGTTGGCATCGATGCTGCGTATTTCGCCCTCGCAGCCCTCGGACTTAACGTGCAGTTCGGCTACACGGGATTGCTCAATTTCGGTCAAGCCGCGTTCATGGCGTGCGGAGCGTACGGCCTCGGAATGACGGCCCACTATTTCGGGGTGTCATTCTGGTGGGGTCTCGCTTTTGGATTGATTTACGTCATCGTCCTGGGTCTCATCGTCGGAATCCCCACGCTGCGCCTGCGTGCCGATTACCTCGCCATCGTCACCATCGCCACGGCCGAAATAGTGCGCCTCGTAGTGCGCTCGGTGCGATTCAAGCATTTCTTCGGCGGAAGCGACGGTATCAACAATTTCAGCAAGGCGTTCCGCGACCTCAACCCATTCGGTGTTGGCGATTTTTACGGCATCCGACCGTTTCGGTTCAGCGGTTACACATTGTGGACTCTGCTCGTCGCATGGGCACTCGTCGCAGTGGGTTCCGTGTTCGTTTGGGCGCTGATGCGCAGTCCGTGGGGTCGCGTCGTGAAGGCCATTCGTGAAGACGAGGACGCCGTCCGTTCGCTGGGCAAAAACGTGTACACGTACAAGATGCAATCGCTCATCATCGGTGGCGTGCTCGGCATGTTCTCCGGAATGATCTTCGCCCTCGACCGTGGATCCATCCAGCCGGACAACTACAGCCGTGACGTCACGTTCTACATTCTCACGGCACTCGTGCTCGGCGGCGTTGCGAAGGTCATGGGTTCGATCGTCGGACCAATGATGTTCTGGGGCTTGTTCGTGTTCAGCGACAACTTCCTGCGCGATCTCACTGACACCGGACCATTGCGGATCGCGGGCGTCACGATCATCCAGTCGACGCAGGTCGGAGCCGTCAACTACATGCTCGTCGGACTCGGACTCATCTTGCTCATGACGCTTCGTCCGCAGGGGATGTTCGGCAACCGCAAGGAGATGGCTCTCGATGGCCGTTGAATCGCAGGCCGCCCGTGCAGCTCGCGAAGCACTGTCGGGTGTCGATCCACGACCGGGTGCGGCGAAACCCGATCCGATCCTCGTTGCAGACGGTGTGCGGCGAAATTTCGGCGGCATCGTGGCGGTCGACGTGCAGCACGTCGAGGTTCAGCGGGGCAGTATCACTGCGCTCATCGGACCGAACGGCGCCGGAAAGACGACTTTCTTCAACCTTCTGACCGGCTTCGACAATCCCGACCAGGGTGAATGGCGTTTCGACGGACACAACATGTCCCGAGTCGCCGCCCACCGTACTGCAGCCATGGGAATGGTGCGCACCTTCCAGCTGACGAAGAGCCTCACCAAGCTGTCGTGCATCGAGAACATGAAGCTCGGTGCGACGCACCAGGTCGGCGAGCGCTGGTACAACGGGCTGTTCAAGTCACGCTGGGCCCGGCAGGAAGAACAGATCGAAAGCCGTGCAGACGCACTGTTGCGACGATTCAAGCTGGATCATATGCGCGACGAGTACGCGGGTACGCTCTCCGGGGGGCAGCGCAAGCTGCTCGAAATGGCGCGGGCTCTCATGGTCGAACCGAAGATGGTCATGCTCGACGAGCCCATGGCCGGAGTGAATCCGGCTCTGAAACAGAGTCTCAACGAGCACATTCGCGGATTGCGTGACGACGGCATGACGGTGCTCTTCGTCGAACACGACATGGACATGGTCCACGACGTGTCCGACTGGGTGATCGTCATGGCCGAAGGCGCGATCATCGCCGAAGGCACTCCCGACCAGATTGCGTCGAATCCAGCGGTCATCGAGGCGTATCTCGGTGGTCATCAGGGTCGCTCTTTGGAGGAACCGTCGTGACGGACCACATTCTGCGCGTCGACGAGCTCGTTGCCGGGTACATCCCGGGTGTGAACATCCTCAACGGGGTGAACATCGACGTTGCATCGGGGGAGTTCGTCGGCATCATCGGGCCGAACGGAGCCGGCAAATCGACGGTCCTGAAGGCGATTCTGGGCGAATGCACCGTTCGCTCGGGACACGTGTCCTTGCTCGGCGACGACATCACGGGGCATCGTGCATTCGAACTCGTTGAACGTGGGATCGGCTACGTGCCGCAGACGAAGAACGTCTTCCCCAGCCTCACCGTCACCGAAAACCTCGAGATGGGCTGTTTCCTTCGCCCGAAAAGATTCACCGAGCGCTACGAGTACGTGACGTCAATCTTTCCGCGGTTGCGCGAGCGGGCCTCGTCGCGCGCTGGGTCGTTGTCGGGCGGTGAACGACAGATGGTGGCAATGGGCCGCGCTCTCATGCTCGATCCGAAATTGCTCCTTCTCGACGAGCCGTCCGCTGGACTGTCGCCGGTGCTGCAGGATGAGGTGTTCGTCCAGTGCCGCGAGATCAACAAGCGCGGCATATCGATACTCATGGTCGAGCAAAACGCCCGTCGCTGTCTCCAAGTGAGCCACCGCGCGTACGTGCTCGACCAGGGACGCAACGCCTATACAGGTACGGGTTCCGAGCTCTTGCGCGACCCGAATGTCATCAAGCTCTACCTGGGAACACTCGCCAAGTACACGGGGTAACCGGGCTCGTTCGGCCAGGCGTGTCGCCTTTCTTGGAAACGCGCCGAAAACAGTCGTTCCGCGTCGGCCCATTTGCATTGCCCGGATCGGCGCTTGTTGCACAAAAGAAGAACCCCGGGCTTTCGCCCGGGGTTCAACTTCAGACTTGACGTCTAACGGGATTACTTGCCGGCGTCGAAGTTCTCGCCGAGCGCGTTGCCCATGTTGCCGTCAACGCCGTAC
>JBIIDI010000116.1:0-5363 GCA_044238425.1 Ilumatobacteraceae bacterium | reverse complement strand
CACTGCGGGCGGAACCTCGAGTTCGGTGCGCTCCGGCACGAATCCGATCGTCAGCGCCTGACCGTTGTCGGTGAGTCGCACGGACGACAATTCGGCGATCGACACCTTGCGCGTGTCGGCGGCATTCGGGTCGGCCCAGCTCGCCACCTGCAACGAAGCACCGGCGCCGTTGCATGCATCGTCGGCCTCGGTGAACGTGGCACCGCTCTCGATGTCGGCGGGGAAGGTGAGAGCGTCGTTCGTCAGCGTGATGCCCCACAACTCGAGGAGAGTTCCGAGCCGCGCACGGCGCTCGCCGGCGAGAACCTGCGGCTGCCACGACACGGCACCCGATGCACCGGGAACGAGCGCGGCGGATGCATCCTCCGCGGCGGCATCGGCGGCGGGGGCCGGCAGTTCGACCCAACGATCGCACACGTAGATGCCGACGGCCGAGTAATACGTCTCGGTGGCGACGTCGGCGGCGGTGAGCTCGCGGTCGGTCTGACGCGCGTAGGCAACGAGGGCCGCACCGAGTGCGAGCACGACGACGACGGCGGTCGGAAACACCGATCCACCGGAGACGCGCACGCCGCGACCGGCGCCACGGCGACCCTTGGCGGCGAGACGGGCGATCTTGTTGGCCGACGACGAACTCACGAGTGTCAGAGGCTACCGCGAGAGGAGCGAATCACCCGTTCGTAGGCCCGTGCCACCGCCTGCGGAGTTGCGTGCAACTCGACCCAGCGCCGACCAGCCGCGCCCATCTCCCGCGCGCGCTGCGGGTC
This sequence comes from Ilumatobacteraceae bacterium, assembly GCA_044238425.1. Taxonomy (GTDB): domain Bacteria; phylum Actinomycetota; class Acidimicrobiia; order Acidimicrobiales; family Ilumatobacteraceae; genus F1-60-MAGs027. The sequence continues at coordinate 4,596 of JBIIDI010000116.1, read as the reverse complement.
GGCGACGAGGTCGCGTACCGCGGCGACGAGTGCCCGTGAATCCTCGGGAGCGACCCACGTCCCGGCGCCCGACTCGCGCACGAGACGATCGATCGCCGAATCGGCGTCGACTGCGGCAACGACGGGTCGCGCCGCGGCGAGGATCGAGTACGTCTTCGAGGGAACGCTCACCGCGCCGAGCCCCCGTCGCAAGGTGACGACGTGCACGTCGGCAGTGGCGAGAACTTCGGCGAGTCGCTCGGCGGGTTGGTAGTCGCCGAAGACGACGTTGCGCAGTCCCGCCGCGCGTTCGCGCAGCGCCGCACGTGCCGCACCGTCGCCGTTGATGACGACGTCGACGTCGGGCATTTCGCGCGCGAGGTCGACGAGCGAGTCGAGCGCTTGCGAGAAGCCGACGTTGCCCGCGTACATGACGACGGGTCGCTCACCGAGTCCGAGTTCGCGGCGGTACGCGGTGAGTCGATCCAGCGGGACGATCGCCACGGTGTCGACGAAGTTGCCGATGACGACGATGCGGGACCGCAACGCGGCGGGCAACTTCGCGCGCACGTTCTCGGCGAGACCGTCGGAGAGAACGACGACCGCCGCGCTGCGTCGGTAGGTGAACCTTTCGAGCGCGGATGCCGCGGCGATGAGTGCGCGGTTGCGCACCGCGCCCGTGGCAACGACGGCATCGGGAAAGACGTCCTGCACGTTGAACACGAGCCGCGAACGGCGCACCACGGCGGCGATCCAACCGGCGAGTCCGAGCGTGAGCGGCGGCGACATCGCCACGACGGCGTCGACGCGGCCGCGACCGCCGATGCGCGCCGCATGGAACGCGGCGAGCACGCTGAACACGACGAAGCCGAGCGCGCGACCGACGACGTTCGACTTCGACCGCGTCGACAGCGGATGCAACCGCCTGATGCTTCCCCACTCCGTGCGCTCGGTGCGCCACAGCCGGCCGCGCCACGCGTCCTCGACGCGGTGACGTCGGTACCACGGCAGCGCGGTGACCACGTGCACTTCGTGCCCTGCCGCCGTCCACTCCGCGACGATCCGGGTCATCACCACACCGGTTGGTGCGATGTCGGGCGCGAAATGCGGGCACACGACGACGATGCGCAAACGCCCCGACGCCGACTCCGACACGGAACCCGATGATGCAGCCGTCATGCGAGCACCCGATGGTACGCACGCAGGAGGTCCTCCCCCGATGCGCGCGCGGTGAAGTCGGTGGCGCGACGCCGACCGTGCTCGACGAGCTCGGTGCGCCGTTGCGCAACCACGTCGAGCGCGTCGGCCCAGGCGTCAACGCGCAACTCCCGCACGACGCCGGCATCGCCGACGACTTCGACGAGCGCCTGCTGATCGGAACACACGACGGGCGTGCCGAGCGCCATCGCCTCGAGCACCGGCGCACCGAAGCCTTCGTAGCGACTGGGAAACACGAGTGCCGTCGCCATGCGCAACAGGCCGTCGCGATCAGCGGGCGAGACGCGACCGATGAATGTCACCCGGGAGTCGAGGCCGAGCGCGGTGCATCGTGCGCGCAACGTCTGCTCGGCGCGGCCGGTACCGCCGGCGCAGACGAGCTGCACGTCGCGTCCGCGCCACGGCCCGGCGAGCAGATCGAGGAGGAACTCGTGGTTCTTGTGCGGATGCGTGATGGCCGGAAAGACGACGACCTCGCGCGCGGTGAGCGCAAAGCGACGGCGCAACTCGGCTTCCGCCGTGGCGTGCGCACCGAGACCGGGTTCGACACCGTGACGCACGACCGAGACCTTCGCCGCGGGTACGCCGAGCGTGTGCACGACGGTGTCGGCGACGAACTGCGTCGGCGTGACGACGTGCGTTGCACGGCGCGCCGAGCGTGGCACCCTGCGTTCCAACCATGCGCGCTTCACCGCCGAGAAGTACTCGGGGAACTCGGTGTACTGCAGATCGTGGATGGTGAGCACCCGCGGCGACGATCCGACCCAGGGTGACGTTCCCCCGCCGTCGTGCACGAGGTCGGCACGGCGCGTCTGCGCAGCGAGCCACGTGGATTCAACGGCGATGCGCAACGGTCGCCGCGAGCAATCCGACGGCGCCTCGACGACGCGCCACACGGCGGCGAGTTCGGGATGCGCGCGGGAGAATCCGCGCGGTGCGTAGACGGAGACGTCGACGTCGGCGTTCGCTTCGGCGAGGCCGAGCAGTTGGCGCACGAGATACTCCTCGGAACCACCGACCTTTCCGGGTCGGCACCACAGCATGTTCACCGCGACAGTGCGCCGTTGGGTCATGACCGCGACTTTCCGCGCGCGGCGATGACGTCGCGGTACGCCCGTGCGGTGAGTTCCGCCGTCGCATCCCACGTCGCGCCGCGGGCGCGCTGCAGCCCGAGCTGCGACAACTCGTGGCGCCGCGACAGCGCATCGGAGATGCCCAGGGCAATCGATTCGGTGTCGTGCGGATCGACGAGCACCGCCGCACCTCCGGCCACTTCCTCCGTCGAGGTGCCGCGACTCGTGACGACCGGCGTGCCCTGCCCCATCGCTTCAAGGATCGGCAGACCGAATCCCTCGAGCACCGACGGATAACACAGCACGAGGGCCTCGGCGTAGAGCGCGGCGAGATCGTCCTCGGCGACGTGACCGACCATGACGACGTTCGCCGAACGCGACAGTCGCTCGCGCGTCGCTTCGTCGCCCCAACCCGCCGCACCGGCGACGACGAGCGGCGGTGCAGCAGCACCGAGGACGTCGAGGGCGTCGAGCAATCCGGCGAGATTCTTGCGCGGCTCGAGGGTTCCGACGAAGAGGAGGTACTGCGCCGGCACACCGAACCGCTCGCGCACCGTGCGGCGCAATTCGGTGCGAGCCGGCTTCACGTCGACGCCCAGCGGAACGAGTCGCAGACGATCGTCGTCGAAGCCCGCGGCGCGACAATCGTCCATCGTCGCGCGCGACGAACACAGCAGCATGTCGGCGACGTCGCGCAACTTGGCAAGACTGCGCTCGAACACGTCGACGCCGCGCTTCGTGAAGAACTCGGGATGGTGGCGGAACGCGAGATCGTGCACCGTGACGACGAGCGGCACGTCGGGTCCGACGGCGAAGGGAATGATCGTCGTGCAGTGCACGACGTCGAGACCCGCAACGGCGCGGTCGACGCGCGGCCGACCGCAACGCAACGACGTCTCGACGAGCAACGGACCGCCGACGGACAGGTGTCGCAGCGGCACGTGCGGTTCGTAGCCCGGCGTCGGTGCACCACGATGCCGACCGACGATGCCAAGTACGTCGATATCGTCACGGCGCGCAAGTGCGTGCGCGGTCTCGAGTGCGGCAACGGCCGTACCACCGGGTGACTCCCGCCAACACTGCTCGAGCGTCAGCCCCACCCGAACACGGTTCACGGCTCCCATTCTGACCGCGGACGTACGATGGACGAACGATGTCGAACGACACCTCTTATTGGCAGTCACGCACCGTTCTCGTCACCGGAGGCAACGGATTCCTCGGTCGCCACGTCGTCGAGGCGTTCCGGCGCAGGGGCGCGAACGTCGTTGCACCGCGTCGTCGCGACGCCGATCTCACCCGACCCGGTGTTGCCGATGCGCTGTTCGCCGAGCACTCCCCGTCGCACGTCGTGCACCTCGCCGCCCGCGTCGGAGGCATCGGCTACAACATGGTCGAACCCGCGCCGTTGTACCTCGACAACCTCATGATGGGCACCCACGTCATCGAGGCGGCGCGGCGGTGCAACGTGGAAAAGACCGTCGTGCTCGGAACGGTGTGCAGCTATCCGAAGTTCACCCCCGTTCCCTTTCGTGAAGAGTCGTTGTGGGACGGCTACCCCGAAGAGACGAACGCACCGTACGGCATCGCCAAGAAGGCGCTGCTCGTGCACGCACAGGTGAACGCCGCGCAGTACGGCCAGCGCTTCGCCTTCGTCATTCCGACGAACCTCTACGGGCCCGGCGACAAGTTCCACGAGTCGGTGTCACACGTCATCCCCGCGCTCATCAAGAAGTGCGTCGAGGCGAAGGAACGCGGCGACGCGCAGGTGTCGGTGTGGGGCACCGGCACGGCGAGTCGCGACTATCTCTACGTCGCCGACGCCGCCGAGGCGATCGTGGCGGCAGCCGAGCGCCACGACGGCACCGAGCCGCTCAATCTCGGCAACGACCGCGAGATCACCATCCGCGAAACCGCCGAGACCATCGCCAAGGTCGTCGGCTTCACCGGCGAGTTGGTGTGGGACACGACCAAACCCGACGGTCAACCGCGCCGTCGCGTCGATGCGTCGCGCGCCGCGAAGATTCTCGGCTGGAAGGCGAACACCGATTTCGCGACGGGTCTGCGCGCCACCGTCGAGTGGTACCTCGCCCACCGCGCCGAGGCCGACGCCGCCCCGCAATGAACGCGTTCCCCCCGCCGAACCCGCGCGATGCAGTGAGTCCGGGAACGCAGTACGGGCGAGACACGGGGAACTCGGGCGTGGGATTCCAGTTCCGCCCACCGTCGCGACGTTTTCGCCGCCGGTCGCCGTTCCTCGTGACGAACGCGCTCATCTCCATCAACGTCGGAATCTTCCTGTGGCTGACGCTCGACGAAATCGGTTCGG
>JBIIDI010000017.1:0-18449 GCA_044238425.1 Ilumatobacteraceae bacterium | reverse complement strand
CGGGCTTGCGCGACTCGGGATCGTACGCCTCGGCGCGATGCGTCGTGATCTCGAGCGTGCGGCCGTTGCGCAGGGCCGCAATGGTGCCGAACCGCTCGCCCTGCGTCCAGAGATTGTCCGTCACTCCGGCGACGATGCTCTTCACCGCATCCGGTGTGGCATCGGTCGTGAAGTCGAAGTCGAGTCTGTCGATGTCGCGACCAAGGAGGAGGTCGCGAACGCTCCCGCCGACGAGGTACAGACGGTGACCTGCGGCGCGGAACTGATCGACGACCGGTTGCAGTTCGCCCATCACCGCATCGAATCGGCGTGGCTGCACGTGCTACAGGTTACGGAAACCCACGCGCAGTAGCGTTCGTGGGTGTCGGCACTGGTCACGCTGCGACGATCGTTGCGTCACCGGATACGAGTGAAGGGTGTCCCCATTCTCCTCACGCCGATGACCGACGACCCCCGCGGTGTCGTCGCCCAACTGCAGTCCGATGCCGACATCTCCACGGACTTTTTCGTGTCTCTGCACCGGGAACTCACGGCGCGGGGCTGGGAACGCATCCGAACGAACGCCGTCGCCGAACGCTTCACCGATGCGGCGCATGACGCCGGCTTCGCCACGGCGCAGCGTCTCGTGCTGCTCGAACGTCCGACGATCAGCGAGGCGGGTCTCGAGACGGCCGGGGAGTCAGCCGTGGTTGTGCACGCGACGACGTACCACGGATCGTCACCGCGCACGCGACGAATGCTCGATGCATGTGGACGGATCGATGCGTCGTCATTCCCTCCTACGTGGTCGCTCGATGCCCGCTCACTGCGCGATGCCGCAACCGCGACACCGCGGCACCGATTCTTTTCCGTCACCGCGACTCAGGACGACGATGACTGTGACGATGACGACGATTCACTGAGCGGATATCTGCTGTGCGGTGCAGACTCGACGCACGGCTTCATACAGCGGCTCGCCGTGCACCCCCGGCATCGCCGACAGGGCATGGCCCGGGTGCTGCTCGCACGATCACTCGGGTGGCTGGCGACTCTCGGCGTTCGATCCACGTGGGTGAACACCGAACCGGACAACGCCGCCGCCTTGCACCTGTACCTCAACGCCGGTTTTCAACGCCGGTCAACGGGCCTCGTCGTCGTTGAACGGTGCGCGACGTGAAGACCGCAATTCGAGCCGGGATTCATGCTCTGGGTCGAGCACTCGTTCTGGCACTCGTTGCCACCGTCGTGCCCGTTGCTCCGGCAGCGGCAAACACCCCGGCGCGGCTCGAGGTCATCGGTGGTGCGTTCCACGTTCGTGCCGGTGTCACCGCCTCGCTGCGCATCGGCGCATCGGCCGATCCGGCGTTCCTCGCTGCAATGGGCCAAGCGTCGACTCGGATCGTCGTCTCGGCGAGCGTTCCGCTCGTGCGACGCAGGGACGTCGCCGCCGTCGTGCGGGGTGCGACGCCCGACGTCGAGAGCACGCTCGCGTTACCGGTGCGCGCCCTCAACCTCGAGGAACGGGACGGCATCACCGCATGGCGGTTGAACGTCGCGACGTCGGCATCACGTGACGCGGCCCGTCTCGCCCTGCGCAGCGACGGAGTGCGCCTGCTCACCGTCGACGTCACCACCCGCGACGGAGTCGTCGCACGTGCGCGCACATTTCTCAACGTCGTCGGGTTTCGCGGCTCGTACACACGACTGCCCGTGTCGATGCTCGCATCGGTGACCTCACCGACCACGCTTCAACCCGACGGATCGTTCGCGATTGCCGACGACGTGCGTAGCCGGCTGCAGAAGTTGCGCGACCTCCTGTTCATCGTCGACGACAGATTCCCCGTCTCCGTGCACGTCACTCCGGAACTCTTGGATGGTCTGAGTCGGGCCACGGACGACGTCGACTCACGGTTGTGGCTCGACTTGCGCGGACTGTTGCAGGGCGCCGACGTCCTCACGAACACCTATCGCAGCTTCGACCCGACGGCCGCGGCGGCGGCACAGCTCGATGCCCAATTCCTCGATCAACTGCAGCGCGGTGAGACGGTCGTTGCGGGACAAACGGGATCCACGTTCGTTCGGCGCGCAATGTGGGTCACCGAAGACCCGCTCGACGTGCGCGGCGCTCGACTCCTGCGCAAGAGCGGCGTCAACGCCGTCACCGTGTTCGGTGCGGCGACCGACGCGCTCGGCGATCTCGACAATTACGTGCGGCCGTACCGCATCTCCTTCGACGGAACCGGTCTCGCCGTGTACTCGCCCGAACCGCGCTACGCCGAACTCCTCGATACACCGATCGGAGGTGCGTTCGAGACGGCAATCGCTCTCGTTGCCGAGTTGCACGCCCATCGCCAGGAGATCGCCGTCGCCGGCGGTGACTCGGCCGTGTCGACGCGGCAGGTCATTCTCACGGGACTCGATGGTCTGCCGAACGAACCGTTGGTCGCCGGCTTCGTCCTCAACCAACTCGGTCGCAGTCCGCTCGTCGAGGTTCGCGGGTTGTCGCTCGCCGCGAGTGCACTCGACGGACTCACCTCGGTGCGTCTGCCCGACGTCACCCCGGTCGATCTTGCAGCAGTTCAGGCCGAGGTGAACGTCACGCTCGCGTCGATCGACGAGGTGCGGTCGATGCTCGCCGCCGACCAACCGATGATTGAGTCGTGGCTCACCCGCGTCGATGTCGTCAACGACACGTCGCTCGAACCCGAGCGGCGCAACGACTACCTCAACGCGGTGAATGCCGAGATCGGCGAGATCCGCAACGCGCTGCGACTTCCGCGCGCGTCGTTCACGCTGGGCAGCCGGGAAAGCGACCTGCGCGTCACACTCGCCAACGACACGGCGTACGAACTGTCGGTGCGCATCTCCTTCGCCAGTTCGCGCATGACCTTCGATAGGGCGACGTTCGACGTCACCGTTCCGGCCCGCGCAACGAGCGAGGTCCTCGTCACCGTCACCGCACGGGCAAACGGGCTGTTGCCCGTCGACATGACCCTCGCGACGCCGAGCGGGCTCATCATCGATTCCCAACGCATCACCGTGCGCGTGAACGCCCTCGCCGGTCTCGGCCGGGGCGTGAGTGCGGTCTTCGTCGCCCTGCTCGCCCTGTGGTGGATCGTTCACCTGCGCCGCACCCGGCGCAAGAAGATGAGCCGCCACCACCCTGCACTACGCTCCACGCCATGACCGTTCGAATCGTCACCGACAGCGCCTGCGACCTGCCCCAGAATCTCATCGACGACCTCGGGATCACCGTCGTTCCCCTGTCGATCCGGTTCGGAGACGAGGAGTTCGTCGACCGTCGCGACCTCACCGTCGCCGAGTTCTGGCGTCGCTGCCAGTCGGCCGACGTCCTGCCATCAACGGCCGCTCCGGCACCGGGACAGTTCGCCGAGGCGTACCGCACGCTCGCAAACTCGGGGGCAACGGGAATCCTCGTCGTCAACATCTCCGGGAAGCTGTCCGCCACCATGCAGAGCGCCGAGCTCGGGGCGAAGGAGGCCGGTATTTCGGTTCCCGTCGAGATCGTCGACACCGCGTCGGCGTCGATGGGTATCGGGCTCGTTGCCGTTGCGTGCGCAAAGGCGGCCCGCAACGGTGCGTCACTCGGCGAGCTCGTTGCCTTGGCGAAGGACCTCTCCTCCCGCACGAAGGTGTGGGCGGCCCTCGACACCCTCGAGAACCTGAAGAAGAACGGCCGTATCGGCGGGGCGAAGGCGATGCTCGCCACGGCGTTGTCGATCAAGCCGATCATCACGGTCACCGACGGAGCCGTCGGCGAAGGCGGCAAGCAGCGCACGCGCGGCAAGGCACTGGCGTTCCTCGTCGATCGGGTCCGTGAAGCCGGACCGATCGAGTCGCTCGCCATCCTCCACGCGCAATGCCCCGATGTCGAACAATTCACGGTGATGATTCGCGAGGTGTACTCGGGAGACATCACCATCGGCGACATCGGTGCGGTCATCGGTGCGCACGCCGGACCGGGAACCATCGGCGTCGCCTTCCACGTCGCGCGCTGAACCCTCTCGTGCGTCGTCGATGACGCAACAAGTCCCCCATTCGCACGACGTGCACAACTAGCGTCGCTGTGCGATCATGCCTGCACGCGAACTCGCCCCGGGATTCATCGGCGAGCGGTACCGACTCGATCGTCTCATTGCTCGAGGCGGCATGGCCGAAGTGTGGCTCGGTGAGGACACCTTCCTCAATCGTCGCGTCGCGGTGAAGGTGCTGCGGCCGCAAATCGCGGGCGACGAAGTGGCGATCGAGCGCTTCCGACGTGAAGCGTTGGCATGCGCCGCGTTGAACCATCCGAACATCGTCGCCGTCTACGACTCGTTCGAGCACGACGGGTACCGCGCGGTCGTCATGCAATACGTGCAGGGGAAGAGCCTGCGCGACCTCCTCGACCGCAAGAAGCGCCTCGGGCCGCAGCTGACGATCATGATGGGCGCGTCGATCGCGGCGGCACTCCACGTCGCCCACGAGCACAACCTCGTGCATCGCGACGTGAAGCCGGGGAACATCCTCGTCACGCCGAGCGGACACTTCCTGCTCGCCGACTTCGGCATCGCCAAACCGCTCGGCAGCGAATCGACGAGCGACCTCACGAGCGACAACATCATGATGGGCACCGCGAAGTACCTGTCGCCGGAGATCGTGCGCGGCCGCCCGCTCGACGGACGCGCCGACCTGTACAGCCTCGGCATCGTCCTCTACGAATGCCTCGCCGGCAAAGTGCCGTTCCTCGGCGACAACGACGCCGACACGGCGCTCGCCCGCCTCCAACGCGAACCCACCGATCTCGGGCATCTGCGCCCGACGTTGTCGCCGCAGCTCGTGCGCGTCGTGCACCGACTTCTCGCCCGCAACCCCGACCACCGCTACGCCACCGGCGAAGAGACGCGCAAAGCGTTGCTCGAAGCCATGACGGGTGAGCGTGACACGACGACGACGCTCACTCCCCCGGCGGGCACGTCACGAGTCGACACCGGCCAGCGGCCGCGAATCGGCACGCAGGACGTCACCCCGGGAACTCCGACAACGAGACGCAGCGAGGCACTCCGGTCACGTCGCACGCCGTCATCGGCGCGCGCAGGACTTGCACATCCGCGGTGGCGGTGGATCGCCGGAGGCATCGCGGTTGCCGCTCTCGTCGCCGTCGCCGTGATGCGCACGTCGGACACGGAGAACATCGTCGTTCCCGACACCGTTCCCGTGGTCGCCGAACCGACAGGGCCCGTCGACATTGCCGAGATCCACTCGTACGACCCGAACGGCGAAGACGGTCTCGAAAACGAGGAGTTCATCGGGTTGCTCGTCGACAAGAACCCCGCCAGCGCATGGGCGACGTCGTGTTACGCCGACAAGTACTTCGGAGCGAAGCAATCCGTGGGCATCGTCGTCAGTCTCACCCGGGCATCGACGGGAACGTTGCGGGTGAACTTCGCCAACGGACCCTTCGGAGCCGACGTGTACACGATGAGCGGCGAGACCCCCGCGACGTTCGATGCGTGGACGACGAAGGTCGGATCGCTGTACAACACTCGATCGCAGGTCGTTCGTCTGTCGATCACCGAACCGGTCGATCGAATCCTCATCGCTCTCACCGAAATCGGTCGCAGTGACGCGTGCGGAACGCAGAACCCGTTCCAGGGACGCGTCAACGAAGTCGCCTTCGTTCCGAACTGACGCGCGCCGCGCACACGACGCGCAACGTTCGTACCGATTCGTGAGTCACCGTGACGGTGTGCGGTCCCGAGGAATTGGCGTCCGTTAGCCTCCACGACGTGGCCGAGAATCCGCTGTCCGATCCGGAATTGCCGCGCAAGGTGATGGATGTCGTCGACCGTGCGGTCGACGTCGTACGCAAGCGAACGACACTCCCGGTCATCACGATCATCCGTGGCCTCGTCTTCGGCACGATCATCGTCGTCGTCGGTCTCGCCCTCGCGGTCGTCACGCTCATCGCGCTCGCGCGCGGCGCACACGAACTGCTCGACATCTGGCTCGATCGGGCAACTGCGGTGTGGGTCTCGTACTTGGTGCTCGGTGTCGCCTTCGTCGCCCTGGGTGGAGTGCTCATGCGCAAACGGCGTAGCGTCTCCCCCGACACTCACTGACATCACCGACCCGTGCACCCGTGACGGGACCGCACACCACAAGGAGCAACACCGTGACGGCGAAGCGCAAGGTCATCATCATCGGTTCCGGTCCGGCAGGACTCACGGCGGCGATCTACACCGCCCGCGCCTCGCTCGCACCGCTCGTCATCGAAGGTGAACCGTCCTCGACCTCCGACCAGCCGGGCGGACAGCTCATGCTCACGACCGAGGTGGAGAACTTCCCCGGGTTCCCCGAGGGAGTTCAAGGTCCCGAGTTGATGATGCGATTCCGCGAACAGGCGGCCCGTTTCGGAGCCGAATTCATCACCGAAAAGGCCACGAAAATCGACTTTTCCGGTGCCGTGAAAAAGGTGTGGGTGCGCGACACCCTGCACGAGGCCGATGCGATCATCGTGAGCACCGGGGCGCGTTCGTTGATGCTCGGCTTGCCGAAGGAGAACGACCTCATCGGTCACGGTGTGTCGACGTGCGCAACCTGCGACGGATTCTTCTTCCGCGGACAGGAGATCGCCGTCGTCGGCGGTGGCGACTCGGCGATCGAAGAGGCGACGTTCCTCACGAAGTTCGCCACGACGGTGCACCTGCTCGTACGTCGTGACACGTTGCGCGCTTCGAAGATCATGCGTGACCGGGCCCAGAACAACCCGAAGATCTCGATCCACTGGAACACGCAGGTCGCCGAGATTCACGGCGACTCGACGCTCACCGGTCTCACCGTCGTCGACTCCGTGAGCGGCGAGAAGCGGCCCCTCAACGTCACGGGTTTGTTCGTGGCAATCGGCCACCGTCCGAACACCGACCTGTTTTCCGGTGTGCTCGACATGGACGACACCGGTTACCTCGTCACGCGGCCCGGCTCGACGTACACGAACGTCTCCGGTGTCTTTGCCTGCGGTGACGTGCAGGATCACACCTACCGGCAAGCAATCACCGCCGCGGGTTCGGGGTGCATGGCCGCAATCGACGCCGAACGCTGGTTGGAAAGCCACCACTAGTCACGGTGTCTATTCACGGTGTCGTGACGCACGTTGCGTCGCGGCGCCATCGGCAGTCGCAGTAACCTCGGAGTCATGGCAGCTGCTCCCGTCACTCTCACGACCGCAACGTTCGACGAAACCATCCGTGGTTCGTCGGTTCCCGTCCTCGTCGACTTCTGGGCCGAATGGTGCGGTCCGTGCAAGATGATCGATCCGGTCATCAAGGAGATTGCCGCCGAACAAGCCGGCAAACTCACCGTTGCCAAACTCAACGTCGACGACCACGGCGACATCGCGCTTCGCTACAACGTCATGAGCATCCCGACGATGATCGTCTTCCAGAACGGTGCCGAGGTGAAGCGTCTCGTTGGCGCAAAAGGCAAGTCGGCGCTTCTCGCCGATCTCGCTGCCTTCATTGGCTGACCACCTCGCGCGGGATCGCGCGTCCACAGAGTCATCCACAGGATGTGAGGAACCTCAACGTCCACCTCACCCTTGATCTCCACAAGACGGTGAGGTTGTTCAGTGGTGACATCACCATGTCACGTGGTTGTTAGTCGAGAATGACCCGTGACAGCCGTTCGAGGTCATCGATGTCGGCAAAGTCAATGACCAGTTGACCGCGACGTGTCGTGCCGCGCGGTGGATGAACCTGGACGCGTGTTGCCAACTGTTCGCCGAGCAGTGCGGCAACTTCGGCGTATGCAGCCGCCGGAACGACCGTCGCCGAGCCGGGGCTCGACGATCGTGATGACGATGTCGTCGTCGTGGTGCGTGTCGTCATTCCGTGACTATCAAAAACCGCTTGTTCCGTTGCCCGAACCGACAGTCCCTCGGCCACGACGCGTGCGGCGAGACGCTCTTGATCCTGACGGGTCGTCATCCCCAACAACGCCTTGGCATGTCCGGCGGTCAATCGTCCGTCGGCAACGAGCTGCTGTACGGCAACGGGGAGGGTGAGAAGTCGCAACGCGTTCGTGATCGATGTGCGGCTCTTTCCCACCCGCGTTGCGACTTGGTCATGCGTGAGGGCAAAGTCCTCGAGGAGCTGCTTGTACGCCGCCGCTTCTTCGAGCGGACTGAGATCGGCACGGTGAAGATTTTCCACCAGTGCTTGTTCGGCGCTGTTCACGTCATCGGCATCACGAATGATCGCCGGAATTGCGCTGAGGCCGGCCTTCTTTGCCGCACGCAGACGACGCTCGCCGGCGATGAGCTGGAATCGACCATCTGCAGCCTTGCGCAAGAGAACCGGCTGAAGAACACCGAGTGCACCGATCGATGCGGCGAGTTCCTCGAGGCTCTCTTCGTCGAATCGCGTCCGCGGTTGGTGCGGATTCGGATCAATGAGATCGACGGAGACCTGGGCGAACCCCTGTCCGGTCGGTGGCGTCGACCCTCCGGTGGGAATGAGTGCGGAAAGACCGCGGTTGCGATTCATTCCTGCCATGCGGCAATCTCCTTTGCAGCTTCGCGATACGCCTTCGCACCGACCGACGCGGGATCGAAAGTGATGACGGGCTTGCCGTAACTCGGTGCCTCGGCAATGCGGACGGTGCGTGGAATCACCGTTTTCAAGGTTTTCGGGCCCCATGTGGGGTGTTTGCGCACCTCCTCAACGACGTCCTGGGACAACTTCGTGCGTGCGTCGTACATCTGGAGCAACACCATCGAGATGTGCAGGCGGGGATTGAGGTTTGCGCGCACGAGATCGACGTTCTGATCGAGCTGCACCATGCCTTCAACGGCAATGTATTCACACTGCATGGGCACGAGGACCTCATCGGCTGCAGTGAGTGCGTTGATCGTCAGCAAACCAAGCGACGGCGGACAGTCGATAAGCACGAAGGTGTAGTGATCGGCGACGCCGTCAATGGCGCGGCGCAAACGCGTTTCGCGCCCCATCATCGGGACAAGCTCAATCTCCGCACCGGCAAGGTTGAGGTTTGACGGTGCAATGAACAAGCCGCGTACGGCGGTTGCTTCGACGCAATTCTCCAGCGGAAGGTCTTGCAACAACACGTCGTACACGCTCACCTGAAGTGACGCGGGGACGAGACCAAGGCTCGATGATGCATTTCCTTGCGGGTCAAGGTCGATGATGAGAACACGATGACCCAACTCCGCCAAGGCGGCACCGATGTTCACCGTCGCGGTCGTCTTCCCGACGCCGCCCTTCTGGTTCGCCATGGCGATGACGCGAGCTCGGGTCACAGTGTCTGCCACATCGCCAAACTACCCGTTGACCGGTTTCAGAGGGGGGATGTGTTCCACGTGGAACACTGCGACGGCGACATCTGATTGTCGGCGACGTTCCGGGGGTGGAGAATATGCGCCCTAGGCGACGGCGGGCCGGGACGGGTCCGTTGGGGTTCCCCCGGACGGATCCCGATGTTCCACGTGGAACACCGCGACGGCGCCATGTCGGGTGGGGGTGGACACCCCGATGGCCGCCAGCTGCCGTGGTTCCCAGCGATTTGCTTCGGTCGCCGGTGGCTCGCTGACGAGAACCCACCCTCCCGGGCGGACAAGCCGCGCGGCCCACAACACGGTTGTATACGGGGCGGTAAACCCTCGACTCACCGCGGCATCGAAGCTGCCCATCCACTGCCGATCATGTGTCAGCGTTTCAACGTTGGCGCACACCACGCGTGCCGTGTCATGAAGGTCGAGGGCGCGGATTGCACGGTGAACGAAATCCGTCCGTTTCTCTCGCCGATCAACCATCGTCACCCGCAGGTCGGGACGGGCAACGGCAATGATGAGTCCGGGAACGCCCGCACCGGTGCCGAGATCAACAACGGTCCGCACGTCGTCGGGCATCGCCGCCACGAAGGACTCGGCGTGGGCAATGACCTCGGGAATCGGCCGAGAACCGAGCATCCCGATGCGTTGCGCCTCACGTAACAACCGCTCCATCGTCGCACGTGCAACATCAGGGGCCAGCACGCCCCACAGCGTAGATGTTTATCCGCGCATGGGTGACCGGCACGGCACTCGCCGTGCGTGCGACTCAGTTGTCGTCTGAGTTGTCTGAACCCGTGTTGTCTGAACCCGTGTTGTCTGAACCCGTGTCATCGCCGCGCTGACCGTGTGGGGCAAGGGAGACAACGACGCGGCGGAACGGATCATCACCTTCGGAGTGGGTGACCACGTCAGCAACGGTGGCGAGCGTGTCGTGAACGATCTTGCGATCGGCCGAGTTCATCGGTTCAAGGATGCGGGGCGTACCCGACTCCATGACATCCTGGGCGACTTTCATTGCGAATCGACCCAACGCTTCGCGACGGCGCTCACGGTATCCACCAACATCGATGCGCAACCGAGTGTCGTGGTCGCCGAGGCGTCGCTGGCTGACGACACGGGTGAGATCCTGCAACGCCGTCAGCGTCGCACCCTTCGGTCCGACGAACACCGTGAGATCGTCTCCGGCAACGGAAATGTCGATTTCCTCGCCCTCCACCGATGCGGTCACCGTGGCGCGCAGACCGGCGGCATCCATGACACCCTGAAGAAAAGTGGTGGCGGCTTCACTCACCGTGGTGACGGGCACCTTGGGGGCGTCGTCACGGCGCGCTGCACGGGCCTCATCACGACCGGAATCACGATCAGTGCCCCGACCCGACTCACGATCGGTATCGCGCTGACGTCGTTCACTGGAACGCTGTTCACCGGAGCGCTGCCGTGGCGAACGGGACGAACGAGAATCACCGCTGCGTTCGTTGCGCGGGCCACGTTCGCGACGTCCTTCACGACGCGGTGCCTTCGCGCGCGCACTCGTCGGGCGAACTCGTGCGCGCACGCGAGCTTCGCCGCGCATGCGACCGAACAATCCTTGCTTCGGTTCTTCGAGAATCTCAAACTCGGCATCCTCGGCTGCAACACCGAGTTGATCGAGTGCGAGGTTCTTCGCATCATCCAACGTTGCGGCGGTGATCGTCACCCATTCCATCGTCATCATCCTTCTTTCTTGTGTGTATCGAATGTTTTCGTCGCGTGTCGTCGTGTCAACGCTTCGGCGGCTTCGGTCGTCGTGACGAATCGGATTGACGGCGCGGCGGCTGCGGCTTCGGTGTCACGCGGCCCTTCGCCGGTTGGCCCTTCGGTGGTGTGACGCGCTTGCTCGTGAACGTGTCGGGGGTCGAAGAACCGCGTTTTTCCTGGTATTTTCGTTGTTTCTTGTCCGCCTCTGCGATCTCGCGTGCCTGTGCGCTCGCCGCCTGTGCCTGTCGGCCGATCGAGTCGTCGCGTCCGTAGAAGCGCTTCGTGATGTACCACTGCTGAATGATGCGAACGACCGCCTGCACCATGTAGTACACGATGAGTCCGGTCGGCAGCACCACTTGGAACACCGCGAACGCGACCGGCAGGTACTGGAGCAACTTCTGTTGCGTTGCCGACATCGTCGGCGACACGGTGCGCGACGCCACCATCTTCTGCTGCACGAAATACAACAACGCGAGCAACACCACGAGTCCGGCGTAGATGAGGCCGCGCGCAAAGTCGGTACGCATGACGTCGATGGGTCGCGCCGCGAGGTCGATACCGATGGAGAGCATCTCGCTCTTGCCTCTCAGCGAGCGGTACAGCTCCGAGCCCGCATCGAGATACTTCGGGTCGAACGTCGCCGAACCCTCGGGCTTGTGCGTCAGCCCCGTGAGGATCCGGAACATGATGATGAAGACCGGCATCTGAGCCACGAGGGGCAAACACGACGACAGCGGATTCACCTTGTTCGACTGGTACAGGCGCATCATTTCTTCGTTGAGCTTCTGGCGGTCACCGCGGTGCTCGAGCTGAATGCGGCGCAACTCGGGCTGCAGTTTCTGCATCTGGAGCATGCCTTTGGTGCTCTTCAAGGTGAGCGGCGTGAGGATGACCATGACAAGAACCGCCATGAACCCGATGGAAACGGCATAATCGCCGCTCCAGCCGTAGACCCAGTTGACGACCCGGGCGACGATTTCAAACATGACGATGCTCCTTTGCGTGCCCGAGCGGGCGACCGAGACGGGGTTCGGGAACCGGATCGAAACCCGACGGACCGAACGGTCGGCAACGGCTGAGTCGACGCACCGTCAGCCACAGACCCCGACCGACACCGTGGGTGCTGATTGCCTCATGGGAATACTCGGAACACGAGGGAAAAAAGCGGCACGGCGAGACGGCACCCTCGCGCTGGCCCTGGTACCACTCAATGGCACGCAGGGCACCGTGCTCGAGACGCTGTGCACATCGTGTCCACAGGGTGTGGGGGATGCTGTGTGGCGTCATGACACCGGTGCTTCCGAGCCCATCAACTGGGGAAGAATGTCGGCAAACAGCTGACGAAGGTGCTCCGTCGAGGCTGTGGACAACTTTGGGGACACTGACAGAAGCAACCACCCCGACGGAATCTCTTGTGCGCGAGAGTTCACAATTGCACGAAGTTGACGGCGGAGGCGGTTGCGTCGCACGGCGGAGCCCACCTGCCGAGACAGGGCGTAGGCGACCCTCGGATGACCGAGTAGGGGGTCGGGAATCCAGCGGCATGACATGCCCCCGCGACGAATGACGTGACCGGCCTCGTAGAGGCGGCGGAAAGAGTCGCGGTGACTGATCCGTTTGATCAAGCAGACAGTCGCGCGCGGCCCTTGGCACGGCGGGACTTCAAGACAGCTCGACCGGCTTTGGTGCTCATTCGCTGGCGAAAACCGTGTTTTTTGGCTCGGCGCCGCTTGCTGGGTTGGAACGTTCGTTTCACGCCTCTCTCCTGACGTCACTTACAAGGCGATTGGAAGCAACGCCCCAAGGCTAGGGCTGCGTCCCGTGATGGGCAACCAACGACGGGCCCAACCTGTGGACAAATGACGTCGATGTCATTCTTCTCTTTCCCACCTGTGGACAACGCTGCTACCTTGCCGAGTTCTTACCTGCTGGACAGTATCCGGGCCATGCAACCGGACCATGCAGGTGGGACACAGGACGAGATCCAGTACGCGAACAATAGGACGAAAGGTTTGGCATGACGGCGATGGACAACAGCGAGGGAGTGCGCGAGGAGCGCACCGACGCCGACCCGCACAACATCTGGCAACGGGCCTCCGTCGTCCTGCGCAGCCAGGTGTCCGAGGCCGTGTGGTTCTCAACGTTCAACGACATCGTCGTCGACAGCCACAACGGCTCGGCAAAAACCGGTGGAACGATGAGCCTGCAACTCAACGTTCCGAATGCCTTCGTCCGCGACCGGGTTCTCACGCGATACATGTCCCTCGTGCGCGACGCCCTCGATGAGGTCGGGGCGAGCAGCCACACCTTGAGCGTCGATGTCCGCCGGGCACACGAGCCGCTCGGCGTCGAACGCAACGGCGGTGCTTCGTCGACGACGTCACCGGAGCCGATCGTCACCTCACGCGACGACACGTCGACTCCCCGCCTGCCGACACGGTCGGGGCGCGGTCAAGCCATCGGTTTGAATCCGCGCTACACCTTCGACACGTTCGTCAGGGGTGCATCGAACCAGTTCGCCCTCGCCGCGGCACAACGTGTTGCCGAAACACCGGGCCGTTCGTACAACCCGCTGTTCATCTACGGCTCCGCCGGACTCGGCAAGACGCACCTGCTCCACGCCATCGGCTCGTACGTCCACGAGCACTACCCGAACTACGAAGTGCGGTACGTCTCGACGGAGAGTTTCCTCAACGAGTACGTCGACGGCATCCGCAACAACAGCATCACGGCGTTCAAGCGTCGCTACCGCGAAGTCGACGTCCTGCTCATCGACGACATCCAGTTCATGGAGGGCAAGGAAGGGTTGCAGGAGGAGTTCTTCCACACCTTCAACTCGTTGCACGGTTCGAACAAACAGATCGTCATTTCCAGTGACCGTGTTCCCGACGCCATCCCCACCCTGGAAGACCGTTTGCGGGGGCGCTTCCGATGGGGTCTCATCACCGACATTCAGCCTCCGGATGTCGAGACACGACTGGCGATTCTGCGCAACAAGGCCGAGCGTGAACGACTGAGCGCATCGCACGAGGTGCTCGAATTCATTGCGTCGAACGTCACGACGAACATTCGCGAACTCGAGGGTGCGCTCATCCGTATCGCTGCGTACGCATCACTGAACAAGACCGACATCGACGTCGATCTCGCCCGTGAACTCCTCGCCGATCTCGTCTCGCGCCGTCCCGGCAAGCAACGCACCGAGGAACAACTCCTCGCCGAAATCTGCGACTTTCTCGGGGTGAGCGTCGATGCGATCAAGGGCCGGAGCCGGCAACGTCCGATCGTCACGGCCCGCCAAACCGCCATGTACGTGTTCCGTGAGCTCACGGATCTGTCGTACCCGGCAATCGCGCGTTTGTTCGGCGGTCGCGACCACACGACCGTCATCCATGCGGTGGAAAAGACCCAACACGTGATGAAGGATCGCAAGCAGGTCTTCGACCAGGTCACCGAACTCATCCGTTTGTTCAAGACGGCCTGACCGATGCTCGCCTCACACCCCACGCAAAACGACCGTGGACGGCGCTGTGCAGAGCAGCCGAAGACGGGTGGACAACGTGTGGACAAACCCAGCGTTCTCCACCGTAACGAAGTGACATGGGTGCAAGATGTCGACTCTGTGGGAGTTCACGAAGGGTGCCAACCCCGCATCTACGCTGGGGAATCCCGCGGTTATCCACAATCCACAGGCGTTATTACCGTCATTACCGATATATCCACTTCAGACAATTCCAATAACGGCAGCACTGCCGTCATTTCCCAGACGAGGACATCACGATGAAATTCCGGGTCGAACGAGAAGTCTTGGCCGAGGCCTTGGGGGACGTGTCCCGGGTGGCATCGACGCGCAACAACGCGATGCCGGCGTTGTCGGGAGTCGAGTTGCAGTTGCACGGCGACGATCTCACGTTGTCGTGCACCGACAAGGAACTGTCGCTGCAGATCACACTCGGTGTCGGCGGACAAAAGGACGGTGTGTGTGTTGTCAACGCCAAACTGCTCAGCGACGTCGTGCGCGGGTTACCCGAAGGAAAAGTGACGTTCGGTGTCGCCAACGACATCGTCACCGTCGAGGCCGGTCGATCGAAGACCTCGGTTCCCACGTATGCCGCAGCGGACTTCCCGAAAATTCTCACGGCGTCCGCCGTCGACGGAACGATTTCCGCGACCGTTTTCGGTGAGGCGTTGCGCCAGGTCGTGCGTGCGGCAAGCGACGACATGCAGCGTCTCGCCCTCACCGGCGTTCTCGTGTCGTCACAGCCGGACGGACTCACGTTCGTTGCGACCGACTCGTATCGTCTCGCGGTGCGCACCGTCCCGGAGAGCTCGCTCACCGGGGAGTCGCGGATCATCGCGCCGAAGCGCGCACTTGACGAGTTGCGCCGATTGATCAAGTCGCACGACACGATCACGTACCGGCTCTCACCTGAACGCGCCACGTTCATCATCGGCAATGCGACGTTGTCGACGACCCTGCTCGACGTCGAGTTCCCCAACTACAAACAGCTCATTCAGCCGAGCTATCCGAACCGTTTGAGCGTCAACCGTGAACAGCTCCTCGATGCGGTGCGCCGCGCAAAAGTGTTCGCCCGCGAAACGACGCCCGTTCGCCTCGAGATGACCGGTGACTCGCTGAAGTTGTCCGTCGTGACGAACGAGATCGGCGAGACGATCGAGGTGCTCGACGCAACCCTCGAGGGCACGCCGATGACGATCGGTTTCAATCCCGACTATCTCGCCGCGGGTATCGACGCCGTGGCCGGTGAGCAGTTGCTGATCGAAACGACCGATCCGGTGAAGCCGGCGGTGTTGCGCGGTCCCGACTCACCGGGCTACCTGTATCTCGTCATGCCGCAGCGACTCACCCAGTGATCGTCACGTCGCTGGAGTTGCGTAACTTCCGCAACTACGAGCACGCAACGATCACCTTCTCCCGCGGCATCACGGTGTTCATTGGCGGGAACGGACACGGAAAGACGAACATCGCCGAATCGCTCGGCTATCTCGCGACGACGAAGTCGTTTCGTGGCGTGTCGAATGATGCACTGGTACGGATCGGTGGCGAGAACGCAATCGTGCGGGCCACGATCGTCCACGACGACGGGCGCGAGTTCCTCATCGAGGCGGAAATTCCGCGCACCGGCCGCGGACGAATCCAGGTGAACCGCAAGAATCTCGCCCGAACGCGCGATCTGCTCGGGGTTGCACGCGTCACCGTGTTCTCCCCGGATGATTTGTCGATCATCAAAGGGTCACCCTCGCTGCGGCGTGAATGGTTGGATGACGCCGTCGTCGCCCTGCAGCCGTCGCACGCGTCGATCGTGGCGGATTTCGAACGAGCGTTGCGCCAACGCAATGCGTTGCTCAAGGACATGGGTTTTCGTCCGACGCGCGAGGAGATCGCGACGCTCGACGCATGGGATGACGCATTCGTCGCCGCGGCGGGTGCGCTTGCCGACGTACGTCACCGGGTGCTCGACGGCGTACGTGACGCCGTGACGCGCGCCTACGACGACCTTGCGGGTGAGCCGAGCAACGTCGCCGTGTCGATCGAATCGGCATGGAGTGATACCGGTCTGGCGGAGAACGTCCGTCGTGCCCGCGACGAGGACATGCGACGCGGCACGACGTCGGTTGGTCCGCACCGTGACGACATCGTCATTTCGGTGAACGGATTGCCGACTCGGGTGGCTGCGTCCCAAGGGGAGCAACGCACGATGGCTCTTGCTCTGCGACTCGCCGTGCACCGTGCCGTCGGGGCGGCGCACGGTTCACCACCCGTACTCATCCTCGACGACGTTCTCTCCGAGCTCGACCCGGACCGGTCACGCGCACTTTTGGCGCACGTTCCGGATGGGCAGGTCATCATTACGACAGCGAGCCCCCTACCGGCTGACGCGCGCTGGGACGACATGTGGACGGTGGTCGACGGAACCCTCACTCGGGTGCCGACAGAGACGGCGCGGTCGGGGAAGTAACGCCATGACGACCGGGACCCAACCACACACCATGACCACACTGCATACCCATGCAGCACAATGCATGAAGTTGTTCACAAGGATGCGCGCACAAGGGGTGGACCGTGAGTGACGACCCCGTTTTCCTGCGCAGCCAACTCAACCGTTTGCTCGGTGCCCTCGGGTCGCAGGATGCCGAGAGCGTCGGCGGAGTGTTCGGTGACTGGGAGCGACTCGTCGGTGCTCACGTCGCCGCGCACGTCACACCCGTGAAGTTGAACGACGGCGTCCTCATCGTCGAAGTGAGCGAACCGGCATGGGCGACCGAGGTGCGATTTCTCGAACGGAATTTGTGTGCCGAATTGTCGAAGGTGACGACGACACCCGTCACAGCGATCGACGTTCGTGTCCGACGGCGCTGACAGCGACACCGTCGCCGTTGAGAGCAAGGTCTTCGCACACATTCGTACGTCGTTCGTGCAACGTGCAACGAACGACGAATCACGTGCAATGAACGGGGTACGGAGGGGCCATTGAGTACACTGACGAAGCCGTTTATGGTTCGTCGACACACGCCGTCCACCGGCGTCGCAAGGAGTGACACGTGGCTGTAGCGAAAAGCTCCCCTGAAGGCTCCGGTGCCAAGAAGGGTGCGGCCACCTACGCAGCAAAGGACATCCAGGTTCTTGAGGGCCTCGACCCCGTCCGCAAGCGACCGGGTATGTACATCGGCTCGACGGGCCTCGCCGGCCTCCACCACCTCATTTGGGAGGTCGTCGACAACTCCGTCGACGAAGCAATGGCCGGCTACTGCACCCGGATCAACGTCATCCTCCACGAGGACGGCTCGTGCGAGGTCATTGACAACGGTCGTGGTATCCCCATCGACCCGTACCCGTCGGGACCGCACAAGGGCAAGAGTGCACTCGAAGTCGTGCTCACGGTTCTCCACGCCGGCGGCAAGTTCGGCGGCGAGGGATACAAGGTGTCGGGCGGATTGCACGGCGTCGGTGTCAGCGTCGTCAACGCACTGTCGACGCGGGTCCTGGCGACGGTCGATCGTGACGGCACTCAGTACCAACAGGAGTTCGTCGACGGCGGCAAGCCGAAGGGCAAGCTCACCAAGGTCGGATCATCCGACAAGAACCGGGCGAGTGGAACGTCGATCCGCTTCTGGCCGGATCCGACGATCTTTGCCGCCGAAGGAATCGAGTTCGTGTCACGCACCGTTCTCGAGCGTCTGCAGACGATCGCGTTCCTCAACCGTGGACTCGAAGTGGTGTTCGAGGATCAGCGCGGCGACAAGAAGGCAAAGACCACCTTCCAGTACAAGGGCGGCATCGTCGATTTCGTCAAGCACCTCAACCAGTCGCGCGAAGCGCTGTTCACGAAGGTGGCTCATTACGAGGCGTCGGAGGACGATC
>JBIIDI010000115.1:0-5389 GCA_044238425.1 Ilumatobacteraceae bacterium | reverse complement strand
ACGGCGGCGAACGCGTCGGGGACAAGGTCGTCGCGGTCGGTCACGGTGGCGTCACCGTCGTGGTTGACACGTGTGCCGAGGGTCGCGAGCGCATCGCAACCGCTTCGCGACGACTGGCCCGTGCCGGCGTCGTCGACGAATCGCAGCTCGCCGCCGCGGTACTCGCGCCGATACCGGCGGATCCCGATCTCGTCGTGGTCCTCGGGCCGGCAACGCAACTGCCGGGCTCGCTCGTGTGGGAGCTCGCGTACAGCGAGCTCGTCTTTCTCGACGTCGCATGGACTGACGTCAATGCCGAACACGTCGAAATGGCCATCGACGACTTCCTCCGCCGCGACCGTCGGTTCGGCGGGATCGACTCCTGATGCCGACGTACCGCGATGCGGCGATCGTGCTGCGCGGCTATTCCTTCGGCGAAGCGGATCGCGTCGTCGTGCTCCTCACGCAGGATCACGGCAAGGTGCGCGCCGTCGCGAAGGGCGTGCGCAAGACGACGTCGAAGTTCGGGGCGCGGCTCGAGCCGATGAGTCACGTGGAGGTGCAACTGCACCGCGGACGCGAGCTCGACATCGTCCAACAGGTGACTCTCGTCGAGACGTACCGGGGGTTGCGCGCGAGTCTCGAGAGCCTCACCGACGCGCTGTCGATGTGCGAGGCGGTCGACCGGATGTGCCACGACCGGGAGCCCGTTCAACCCGTGTACCGCGCACTCGTCGGTGCCATCCGCACGCTCGATCGGGAACGGAACGAACTCGTGCTCGGTGCCTTCCTTTTGCGGCTGCTCGCTCTCGACGGTGTCGGGCCGAGCGGTGACGAATGTGCGACGTGCGGCGGACCGCTGGGGGAGCGGCCGGCGGGATTCAACGTTGCCCGCGGAGGAGCGGAGTGCGCCACGTGCCACCGCGGCATGCGACTGTCGCCGTCGGCCGGGGATCTCATGGCACTCGTTCTGTCGGGGCGCATCGGTGAAGCCCTTGCGCGCGCGGCGCAACCGACGAGTGATGCATCGCGGGCGAGCAGGGAAGTGACGATGATCGCGCGCTCGGCTGCCGAGCATCATCTCGAGAAGAGATTGCGCGCAATGTCGGTGTTCGAACCGTCGCATCCCGCGGATGATCGGTTCGATCGACCATCGGCCGATCGCTGAGCGGTAGCATTGCGCGGGTGGCGGCACCCGATCTCGACGTCATCGTCAATCTCGCGAAACGACGCGGTTTTGCCTACCCGAGTGCCGAGATCTACGGCGGTTTCCGCAGCTCGTACGACTACGGTCCGCTCGGTGCACTCATGCTGCGCAACGTGAAGGACGCCTGGGTGCGGGCGATGGTGCAGCACCGACACGACGTCGTTCTCATCGATGCGGCGATTCTCAACCCTCCGCAGGTCTTCGAGGCGAGCGGTCACCTCGCAAATTTCAGCGATCCGCTCGTCGACTGCACCGTGTGCAAGCGCCGGTTCCGTGAGGACCAGCTCGAGCAGCGCGATTGCCCCCAGAACATGAAGGGCTGCACGTTCACCGAGGCCCGCGCGTTCAACCTCATGTTCCGCACGCAGGCCGGACCCGTCGAGGGTGCGGGTGCCGACGTGTACCTGCGTCCGGAAACCGCGCAGGGAATGTTCGTCAACTTCGCCAACGTGCTCGCCACGAGTCGCAAGAAACCGCCGTTCGGCATCGCCCAGGTGGGCAAGAGCTTCCGCAACGAGATCACGCCCGGCAACTTCATCTTCCGCACCCGCGAGTTCGAGCAAATGGAGCTCGAGTTCTTCGTGCCGCCGAGCGAAGGCCCGCAGTGGTACGACTACTGGAAGAACGCCCGACTCGAGTGGTACGTCGAGCACGGCATTCCGCGCGAGATGCTCCGTCTGCGCGAGCATGCGGCCGACGAGCTGTCGCACTACTCGGCGGGTACCTGTGACATCGAGTTCCTCTTCCCGTGGGGCTGGGGTGAACTCGAAGGCATTGCGCAGCGCACCGACTACGACCTCACGCAACATGCGAACCATTCCGGGACGCGACTCGATTACTTCGATCAGTCGACGAACGAGCGTTACGTGCCGTACGTCATCGAGCCCGCCGCGGGCGTGAACCGCACCATGGCGGCGTTCCTCCTCGCGGCATATGACGAGGACGTCGTCAACGACGAGACGCGCACCGTGTTGCGCCTCCATCCCCGGATCGCGCCGTACCAGGTTGCCGTTCTGCCGCTGTCGAAGAAGGAGCCGCTCACGACGCTCGCCGCGGACCTTTTCGCGCGTCTCTCGCGCCGGTACATGTGCGACATGGACGAGACGCAGGCGATCGGTCGCCGGTACAGGCGCCAGGACGAAATCGGCACGCCGTTGTGCATCACCGTCGACTTCGACACGCCGAACGACGATTCCGTCACCATTCGGGATCGTGACACCACCGAACAGGTGCGCGTTCCCGTCGCCGACCTCGATGCCGTGCTCGCACGCCGCTTGGGGTTCTGAGGCGTCGGTGACCTACCTCGACGCCATCGTCTCGCACCACCGCGCGCGAGCCGCGGCAGACGGTCGATCCGAGAGCGAACTGCACGAGCGGGCCGTGTCGATGCCCGCAACCCGCGGATTCGCGGCAGCCGTGCGGCGTGCATCGGCCGAGTCGATGGCCGTCATCGCCGAGATCAAGCGCCGCTCGCCGTCGAAGGGAGTGCTCTTCGGTGACGGTGACGCGGCGGCCCTTGCCAAGGAATACGAGTCGGCCGGTGCCACCTGCCTCTCCGTGCTCACGGACTCGAATCACTTCGGTGGATCGTCCGACGACCTCGTTGCGGCACGCCGAGCAACCGCATTGCCGGTGTTGCGCAAGGACTTCACCGTGTCGCGCCGTGACGTGTACGACGCCCGACTCATGGGAGCCGACTGCGTGCTGCTCATTGCCGCCGCACTGTCCGTCACGGAACTCGTCGAGTTCGCATCCCTGGCCCGGGAGCTCGCAATGGATGCGCTCGTCGAGATCCATGACGAGAACGAAATCGACGCTGCCGTTGCCGCCAGTACAGAACTCGTCGGTGTGAACCAGCGCGATCTGCTGACGTTCAACGTCGACCACGAACGCGCCGTGCGTCTGGGCTCGTTGCTTCCGCGGGACATCGTCCGGGTCGCCGAGTCCGGCGTGCGCAGTCGGGACGACAGCGAGCGCCTGCGCGCCGCGGGATATCACGCCGTCCTCGTCGGGGAATCGCTCGTCACCTCGTCGCACCGCGGAGATCTCCTCGCCGAGCTCCGGCTCGCGGTACGGTGACGTTCGGTCGGCAATGTTCGTCAAGATCTGCGGCATCACGAACGAGGAAGATGCATTGCTCAGCGTCGCCATGGGTGCCGACGCGCTCGGGTTCGTGTTCGCGCCGTCGCCGCGGCAGGTCGTACCGGCGAAGGTGGCCGACATCGTGCGTCGGCTGCCGGCCCACATCATGACGATCGGCGTCTTTCGCAACCACGACCCACGGCGTGTCGCCGACATCGTGCGCGAAGCCGGCCTTCGCGGTGCACAGTTGCACGGCAACGAATCACGCGCCGATGTCGATCTCGTCACGCAGGAAGTGGGGTGGGTGATGAAGGCACTTCCCGGGGGAGAGGGGGATCCGACCGCCTACCGAACGAACCTCATCATGTACGACGCCGTCCAGCCGGGCAGCGGAGTCGCCTGGGAGTGGTCGTCGGTTCTGCCGCTGCCGAAGGACATTCGCATCGTGCTTGCCGGCGGACTGTCACCGGACAACGTTGCCGACGCAATTCGCGCCGTGCGGCCGTGGGGGGTCGACGTGTCGAGCGGAGTGGAGAGCGAACCCGGACGCAAGGACGCCGTGAAGGTGCGACGTTTCATCCGTCACGCACGCGATACAGCCGCTGCGTACGAAGACGGGGAGTAGCCCGCAGGTAGTTTGAGTGCGTGACGGCACTCGAAACTCCCGGTGTTGACGGTCGCTTCGGCGAGTTCGGCGGGCGCTTCATCCCGGAGACGCTCATGCCGGCGTGTCTCGAGCTCGAGGCGGCCTTCGCCGACGCATGGCGCGATACCGCATTTCGCGCCGAGTTCGACCGTCTCGGCCGCGAATACGCGGGTCGACCGTCGATCCTCACCGAGTGCCACAACCTGTCGCGCCAACTCGGCGTTCGACTCGTACTGAAGCGCGAAGATCTCAATCACACGGGTTCGCACAAGATCAACAACGTTCTCGGACAGGCCCTGCTTGCGAAGCGCATGGGGAAGAAGCGTTTCGTCGCCGAAACCGGTGCCGGTCAGCACGGTGTCGCCTCGGCGACCGTTGCGGCGTTGCTCGGACTCGATTGCGTCGTGTACATGGGTGCGGTCGACATGGAACGTCAGGCGCTCAACGTCTTCCGGATGCGGTTGCTCGGTGCCGAGGTGCGGGCGGCGCAGTCGGGTAGCCGCACGCTGAAGGATGCGGTGAACGAAGCGATGCGCGACTGGGTCGCGTCGGTGGAGTCGACGTACTACTGCATCGGTTCCGTCATGGGTCCGCATCCGTATCCGTTCATGGTGCGCCAGTTCCAGAGCGTCATCGGCACCGAAGCACGACAGCAGTGGCAGGACACGTTCGGCGGAACGCCCGACGTCGTCGTTGCATGCGTCGGCGGAGGCTCGAACGCGATCGGCATCTTCTCCGGATTCGTCGATGCGACGTCGCGACTCGTCGGGGTCGAACCGGCCGGTGGTGCCGCGGTCGGTCGCGGCGTGCCGGGGGTCGTGCACGGGATGAAGAGCTATCTCATGCAGGACGAATTCGGACAGGTGCAGGAGGCGCACTCCATTTCGGCGGGTCTCGACTATCCGGGGGTCGGTCCGGAGCACTCGTACCTCGCGTCAATCGGGCGTGCCGAGTACCCGAGCGTTACCGATGCCGAAGTGATCGATGCGTTCCAACTCATGGCCCGCGCGGAAGGCATCATCCCCGCCCTCGAGTGCGCTCACGCCCTGGCGTGGATCGTGCGTGCCGCACCGGAGATGCAGGGAGCGACGGTGCTCATGAACCTGTCGGGCCGCGGCGACAAGGACGTCGCGCAGATGATGACCTTGCTCGGCGACTCGTTAGGTCGTTGAGCAGTCGTCATGGTTCCCGATGTGGTGAATTTGTCATGACGAAATCCCCGTCCGGCACCGTGCACGCGCACGACAACGGGGGAGCGCTTGAATCGCATCTACGACATCGTCGGGACGCGGGAGCAAAGCTGCTCATTCCGTACATCACCGGCGGACTCGACGGCTGGCTCGATGCATTGCGGGCAGCGGCGGCGAACGGTGCCGACGCCATTGAAATCGGCATCCCGTTCAGTGATCCGGTGATGGACGGCCCCGTCATCCAGGAGGCATCGGTGCGGGCGCTGCGTGCCGGGGCGACGCCGC
>JBIIDI010000114.1:0-5455 GCA_044238425.1 Ilumatobacteraceae bacterium | reverse complement strand
GCCGTAGAAGAAGGAGTCGCGTGATCACCGGCCATGGCGATCTCACGCTAGTTGCGTGGTCACCCGTATGAAGATCGGTCGAATTCACGGATTCGCGCCGCGAGCGTGGCGAGCAACTTGTGTGAAAGTGCCGGCACGTCGTCGAGTACGCCGTGGAAATGCCGCTGGCTGAGAACGAGCACGTCGCATTCGGTCTCGCACACGACCGTCGCCGTGCGCGGCCCGTGGTCGAGCAACGCCAACTCACCGATCATCGCTCCCGGTCCGACGTGGGCGATCTTGCGACCCGAGCGTCGTACGACGGCGGTCCCCTTCACGACGATGAACGCCTCACGCCCCGGTTGACCCTGCTCGATGAGCACGCGCCCCGCGGGAAACGTCACCCGCTCGCACGCCTTGGCGATGCGCGCGAGATCCTTTGCCGAGCACGACGAAAACAGCGGCACGTGACGCAGTGCGGTGAGTGGATTCGGCACGCGGGCCATGGCAGGACTCTAGAACGCTGCGACACGACCGGTGAACGACACCTACGCCGTCGCCGGTCGGGCGCGGCGGCGCCGCGAGTCAGTGCCCGCCGGCCTGCTTGGCAACGGCGTCGGCGGCCGCGGCAATGGCTGCCGCATCTCCGAGGTACCGCGCGGCTGTGACGACGAGCCCCGCCGTTGCATCGGTTCGCAGGGTGTAGAGACGGGGGACTCCCGTCGGCACGTTCACCTCGGCGATGTCGGCCGGCGAGATTCCCTCGAGGTGCATGGCGAGTGCCCGTAGCGAATTGCCGTGCGCGGTGACGAGGACGTTGCGACCGGCGCCGAGCAGCGGAACGAGCACCTCGTTCCACATCGGCACGACCCGCGCGACGACGTCCTTCAAGCACTCCGTGGCGGGCAGAACCGACGGGTTGAGATCGGCGTACTTCGGATCGTTCGCCGGGTGCTCGGGCGATGAGCGATCGACCGGTGGCGGCGGCACGTCGAAGCTGCGCCGCCACAACTTCGTCTTCTCTTCGCCGTGCTGTCGCATCGTTTCCTTCTTGTCGAGACCCTGCAACGCGCCGTAGTGGCGTTCATTCAGCCGCCAATCCTCGAGGATGTGCAGATCGGGTTGACCGAGGGTGACGAGCGCGCGGCGGCACGTGTTGACGGCGCGGGTGAGGCGCGACGTGTATGCGACGTCGAAACGCAGACCTTCGGCGCGCATCGTGCGCCCCGCCTCGTCGGCTTCCCTCTCCCCTTGCGCAGTGAGTTCGACGTCGTGCCAACCGGTGAACAGATTCAGTTCGTTCCACGTGCTCTGCCCGTGGCGCAGTGCAACGAGGATTCCCGGGGCGGCAACGGCGTTCATGGGCCAAGGCTAGATCTCGGCGAGAATGGTCGACATGGTCGCGCGCACCGATGTCGTCGTCGTCGGATCGGCGAATCTCGACGTCGTTGCGACAACGCTGCGACTCCCCCGGCCCGGCGAAACGGTCACCGCCGACGGGTACTTCGAAGCATGCGGCGGCAAGGGTGCGAACCAAGTCATTGCCGCGGCGCGGGCCGGTGCGCACGCGACGTTCGTCGGTGCGGTCGGTGACGATGATGCGGCGCGGCAGTTGCGTGCGGCGTTCATCGCCGACGGCGTCGACGTGTCGCATCTCGTCACGGTCGGTGCACCGACGGGGCGCGCACTCATCGGTGTGTCGCACGACGGCGAAAACCTCATCATGGTCGTGCCCGGCGCGAACCACGTTCTGTCGGTCGACGACGTCGATGCCGCTGCCGAGGTCATTGCCGGCGCGCGCGTGCTGCTCATGCAGTGCGAAGTGCCTCTCGAGGTGATCGAACGAGCGGTGGCGTGTGCGGGCGATGACACGATCGTCGTGCTCAATCCGGCGCCCGCCCGTGACCTCCCCACTCATCTGCTCGCGCAACTCGACGTCATCGTGCCGAACGAACACGAGGTGACGCTGCTCGGTGGGACGGAGGCGTTGCTCGATGCCGGAGTTGGTGCAGTCGTCGTCACCGAAGGCGCTCGCGGAGCTCGCCTCGTCACCCGTGACGGTGAAACACGAATCGCACCGCATCCCGTCACCCCCGTCGACACGACGGGCGCGGGGGATGCCTTCTGCGGAGCTCTCGCTGCCCGACTCGCCGCAGGCGACTCACTTGCCGTTGCCTTGCGAGCAGCAGTCGTCGGGGGAGCGCTGTCCACCCTCACCCGGGGTGCCGTTCCGTCGTTACCGACCTGGGCGGCCATCGCCCGGCACCTGTCGCCGACCCCCTGAATGTCGGGTTCTCCCTTGCTGGGGACCGTGAGAATGACCCGAAGCGGCCGTGTGACGAGAAACATGAGTGGTAGGCACTCAACTTTGTTGATGGTCGGGGATAGGGTACGGATCCCGCAAACCCCACAGGAGGAAAGTGCTCATGGCCAAGGCAGTCGGAATCGACCTCGGAACGACGAACTCCGTCGTCGCAGTGCTGGAGGCGGGCGAGCCCGTCGTCATCCCCAACTCCGAAGGTGCACGGACCACCCCGTCGGTCGTCGCCTTCTCGAAGTCCGGTGAAGTGCTCGTCGGCGAAGTCGCCAAGCGTCAGGCGATCACGAACTTCGATCGCACCTTTCGCAGCATCAAGCGCCACATGGGCGAGGCGTGGCAGTCGGACGACATCGACGGCAAGCGCTACACACCCCAGGAGATCAGCGCGCGCACGCTCATGAAGTTGAAGCGTGATGCCGAGGCGTATCTCGGTGACACGGTCACCCAGGCGGTGATCACCGTTCCTGCGTATTTCGACGATGCACAGCGCACGGCGACGAAGGAAGCGGGACAAATCGCCGGACTCGAGGTGTTGCGCATCATCAACGAGCCGACCGCCGCCGCTCTCGCCTACGGACTCGACAAGGGAACGTCGGACGAGACGGTGCTCGTGTTCGACCTCGGCGGTGGCACCTTCGACGTGAGCGTGCTCGAAATCGGCGATGGCGTGTTCGAGGTGAAGAGCACCCACGGCGACACGCACCTCGGTGGTGACGACTGGGACCAGCGGATCATCGACTGGCTCGTCACACAGTTCAAGTCGGCGCACGGCGTCGACCTGTCGAACGATCGCATGGCGATGCAGCGTCTGAAGGAAGCCGCGGAAAAGGCGAAGATCGAGTTGTCGCAGGTGCAACAGACGCAGATCAACCTGCCGTTCATCACCGCGACGGCCAACGGCCCGTTGCACCTCGACGAATCGCTCTCGCGCGCGAAGTTCCAGGAGATGACGGCCGATCTTCTCGAGCGCTGCCGCAAGCCGTTCGAACAGGCGATCAGCGACGCCGGTCTGACGAAGGGTCAGATCAACCACGTCATCCTCGTCGGCGGTTCGACCCGCATGCCCGCCGTGCAGGATCTCGTGCAGTCGCTCACCGGCAAGGAACCCAACCGCACGGTGAACCCGGACGAAGTCGTTGCCGTCGGCGCCGCCGTGCAGGCCGGCGTCCTGCGCGGTGACGTGAAGGACGTGCTCCTTCTCGACGTCACGCCGTTGTCGCTCGGCATCGAGACGAAGGGTGGCGTCATGACGCGACTCATCGAGCGGAACACGACGATTCCCACGCGCCGCACCGAGGTCTTCACGACGGCGGAGGACATGCAGCCGTCGGTCGAGATCCACGTGCTGCAGGGGGAGCGTGAGATGGCGGCGTACAACAAGACGCTCGGCAAGTTCCAGCTCGTCGACCTGCCGCCGGCACCGCGAGGCGTGCCGCAGATCGAGGTCACCTTCGACATCGACGCGAACGGCATCGTCCACGTGTCGGCGAAGGACCGCGCGACGAACAAGGAACAGTCGATGACCATCACCGGTCAGTCGTCGTTGAACAAGGACGACATCGAAAAGATGGTGAAGGACGCCGAGGCGCACGCCGAGGAGGATCGCAAGCGCCGCGCCGAGGCCGAGGTGCGCAACAACGCCGACTCGCTCGTGTACCAAACGGAGAAGGTCCTGCGCGAGCAGGGTGACAAGGTGAGCGAGGACGAACGCAAGGCGATCGAACAACCGCTCGCCGACCTCAAGTCCGCGCTCGCCGGTTCCGACACCGACACGATCAAGAACGCCACCGAGAAATTGATGAGTGCCAGCCAGGCATTCAGTCAGAAGCTGTACGAGGCGGCGGCGAAGGATGCGAATGCCGCGGGCACGTCGGCATCGGGACAGACCGATGCTGCCGGATCGAACGACGGCGACATCGTCGACGCCGAAATCGTCGACGAGAAGTGACCCGTACGTCCGCATCATGACGACGACAGGATCGACGCCGGAGGGTGCCGACACCCCCACCCCCCATGGTGAGGTGCCCTCCGGCGCACCAACGAACTCCGACACTGCCGGTGACGCACTCTCTGCCGATACGGCACCCGACGACATCACCGCGCTCGTCGAAACGGTGAGTCGCGAGCGCGACGAATTCAAGGACATCGCACTGCGCGTGCAGGCCGACTTCGAGAACTACCGCAAGCGCGTCGCGCAACAGCTCACCGACGAGGTCGATCGCGGCACCGCGAAGCTCGTCGAGTCGTTGCTGCCGGTGCTCGATGCGTGCGAGGCGGCGGCCGCCCACGGCGTGCAAGGAATCGAACAGGTGTGGTCCGCACTCCTCGGCGCACTGCAGAAGCAGGGCCTCGAGGCGCTCGATCTCGCCGACAAACCGTTCGATCCGACGACTGCGGAAGCGGTCGTCCACGAACCCGGTGACGGAACGACGACGGAGCCGCTCGTCGTTGAAGTGCTGCGCACCGGTTACCGCTGGAAGGGTCGCGTCGTGCGCGCCGCGATGGTGAAGGTGCGGGGCTAGGAGACCGACGTGGCGGCGCAGCGCGAGTGGTTTGAGAAGGACTACTACGCGGTGCTCGGTGTCGCCCAGAACGCATCGGCAAAGGACATCACGAAGGCGTACCGCAAGCTCGCCCGCCAGTACCACCCCGACGCGAACCCGAACAACAAGGCGGCCGAAGAGTGGTTCAAGGAAGTGTCCGCCGCGTACGACGTGCTCGGTGACGAACAGCGTCGTCGTGAGTATGACGAGGTGCGCCGGATGGGTCCCGGTGGATTCGGTGGTCCCGGTGCGGGATCGTTCCGTTTCGACGTCGGTGATGCCGCGGGCATGGGTGGCATCGGCGACCTGCTCAACCAGATGTTCGGCGGCGGTCGGCGAACGTCGGCCGGCGGTCCGCAGCGCGGCGCCGACCTCGAAGCCACGCTGACGTTGCAGTTCATCGACGCGGTGAAGGGATTGACGACGACGTTGCAGTTGACGTCGGAGGCGTCGTGCACGACGTGCAACGGCTCGGGTGCGCGGCCGGGAACGCAACCTTCGCGCTGCGCGCAGTGCAACGGTCGCGGTGCGGTCGAGACGAACCAAGGTGGCTTCGCGTTCAGCTCACCGTGCCCGCGATGCGCCGGGCGTGGCGTGACGATCGATTCTCCGT
>JBIIDI010000113.1:0-5467 GCA_044238425.1 Ilumatobacteraceae bacterium | reverse complement strand
GGCACCGAAGGCAATGAGTGCGAGGTCGTCGGACCATGTCTTGAACAAGTCGCGGTCGGAGTACGGGGCGCCGAGCAGGTCGCTGATCACCGCTGCCGGCAGCTGGAAGGCGACGTGCTTGATGAAGTCCGTCTCGCCCGAGGCGATGAAATTGTCGATGAGATCGTCCGTGATCTCGTGGATCTGGGCCTCCAGCATGGCGATGCGCGCGGGGCGGAAGGCCGGCGTGACGAGCTGGCGCAGGCGCGAGTGCAACGGGGGATCGGTGACGACCATCCACTCGCCGATCATCTTCAGCAGTTCGTCGGACTCGGAAGTTGCCGACTTCGCCTTGCCGATGAGCGGGCGGACACGGTCCGAGGAGATCTCGGGGCGAAAGAACAACTCGGCGACGTCGTCGTAGCGTGTGACGATCCATGAGTGGTGCCGCTCGCTCCAATGGACGGGGTCGTTCTCGCGCAGCCACGTGAAGATCGGGTGCGGGTTCTGGAGAGCCTCGCGTGTGAGCAGGTCGATCGGCGTTGTCACCATGGGTTACGTCCTCCGAAGGGTCGTGCCGCGGGCGCGCGGCATTGCTCCGAGCCTCCCTCGTCACCTAACCTACTAGTCGTTCAGTAAGTCAAACCGATCGGGGGAGTGCTTGTGGCCGACTATGACGTCATCGTGATTGGTGCGGGAGCGGCGGGATTGTCCGCCGCCGGCTTGCTCGCCAAGGAAGGCAAGCGCGTCCTCGTGCTCGAGCGCTCGAAGTACCTCGGCGGTCGCGCCCAGCAGGTGAACGACGAGGGATTCCGCGTGAGTCTCGGTGGACACCTCATGGAGGACCCGGGATCGGGCTTCGTGCGCATCGCGAAGGAGATCGGTCACGTCATTGAGACCGGTCCGATGTCGACGAACATGGCCGTCTGGGACCACGAAAACTTGAAGTGGGGCAGCATCCGTGACCGCTACGCCGGTCAGAACCGCGCCGACCTGAAGAAGGTCATCAAGGTTCTCGAGGAGACGCCGTACGAGGAGTTCGACAAGTGGGACGATCGTCCACTGCGCGACTGGTTGAACCAGTACACGACCGATCCGGGCGTGCACGATCTGTTCGAGTTCACGACGCTGCTCGAGTGCATGACCGAGCGCTGGCACGAGCACTCGGCCTCCGACAGCCTCTATGTGCGAAAGCTGCACTACGGGGAAGCGCGCAAGGCCGGTTACTCCTTCTGGCCGAAGGGCGGCTGGGACGGCATGTTCAACGGCGTCGCCGAAGCCGGCAAGAAGCGTGGAGCCGAGATTCGCCTGAAGACTCCCGTCTCGCGTGTCGTCATCGAAAACGGCAAGGCGAAGGGTGTGCTCATTCCGAAGGACGCGGTGCTCACGAACACGATGTTCGAAGAGGACCTCATCACCGCCGACCACGTCATTTCGACGGTGGGTGTGTGGAACGTGCTCGACATCGTTCCCGCCGAGGAACTGCCGATGTGGTACGCCGAGCAGATTCGTTTCCTCGCCCAGGACAAGTTCCGTCTCGCGCTGCTCGGTTTGCAAATTGCCACCGAGGAACCCTGCCCGGTACTCGACCGCCTCGAGTTGTCGACCTGGCTGCACACGCCGCGTGCCCGACTTTCGGGATTCCTCTTCGAACAGACGGCGATGGACCCGGAGACCGCGCCCGACGGCTTGTACCTGTACACGATGGGCGGCGTCATCCCCGGGTCGAAGGGTCGTGACGAGGCGTGGCTGCGCAAGACGATGGACGACTACGAAGAGGACATGAAGGACATGTACCCCGGCTTCCGCAAGGCCGTGTGGCGCCGTCGTTCGCTCATCTTCAATCCGCCGTTCGGCGTCGTGCAGATGCCCGGTCTCGTCGGTCAGTACCGCCCGCACTGGCGCTGCCCGAACATCGAAGGTCTGTGGTTCGCCTCGGAAACCTTCCGCAGCCGCATGATCGGCACCGATCGCGCGGCCCGCGCGGCCCTCACGGTCGTCGAGGAGATCCTCGGCCGCCGTCTGTGGTCGATGGAAGAGACCTGGCGCTACTGAGAGAACCGACATGAGCGACGGCGCGACGAACGGCAAGACGCGTCACAAGGCGGAGCGCCGCGCCGAGTTGTTGCGCGTCGCGGCACAGGTCTTCTACGAGAAGGGCTACACCGAGACGACGTTGCAGGACATCGCCGATCGGATGAACTTCACGAAGCCGGCGATCTATTACTACGCGAGCAGCAAGGAAGCGTTGTTCGTCGAGATTTACGAGGAAATCGTCGTCGGTGCAATCGACCACGCCCGCGAACTCGCACTCGGCGGTGGAACCGGCCGGGAGCGGTTCGAGAAGCTCATCGCCGCGCACATGGCGATCTTCCTCGAGAACGTGCGCGCCAACGCGATCCTCGAGGTTGCACGCGGCTCGCTCACCGCCGAAACGCAGGCACGAATGAAGTTCCTCGAACGCGAGTACTCGTCGCTTCTGCGCCGCGTCTACTCGGAGGGCGTCGAGGACGGTTCGCTCAACGATCTCGACCCGGGCGTCGTCGTGAACACGGTGATGGGGGCGTGCAACTCGATTCACCGCTGGTACCACCCCAACGGCGAGCTCACCCCGAGGAAGTTCTCCGAGGGAATCCTTCAGCTGCTCGGATCAGGATTCAATTCGCGCAAGTAGCGTGCCGCGCTTCACCGCGGTGCCCGGAGCGACGAGAAGCTCGGACACCGTTCCGGCCGCGCCGGCAAGGATCGCGGTTTCCATCTTCATGGACTCCATGAGCGCGATCGTCGTGTCGGCGGCGACGGTTGCGCCCGGCTCGACGACGTAGCGCAGCAGGGTTCCCGCCATCGGTGCGATCGGGCCCTCCGACTGCGTGGCGCGCTCGCCGTCGCCGAGGTCGAGCGACAGCGATTCGGCGGTCGTCGCGTTGGCATCGTTCTCGCGGTAGGTCGGCACGACGACGGCGATGGGGCCGTTCGTCGTGTTGATGCGCAGCACCTCGACGGTGGCCTCGGGGGAGACGGTGGCGGCGGCACGGCGTCGTGCTGCAGCCGTGGTGTGGCGGGGAACTGATGCCATGTCGATGACTCCTTCGTCGACCATTGTCGTCCAGTGGTTGCCCTCGCGGAAGCGGGGGTGATTCATGACGACCCGGGCAAAGCCGACGGTCGTCGGGATTCCTTCGACGCGGAACTCGTCGAGCACGCGGTTCATCGCCGCGATCGCCGCGTCGCGCGACGCGGTGTGGACGATGAGCTTGCCGATCATCGAGTCGTAGAACGGGGTGATTTCCGAGCCGACGTCGACGCCGAAATCGTTGCGGATTCCGGGACCCTCGGCGAGGACGAGGTCGGTGATGTCGCCGGCGTACGGGCGGAATCCCTCGTGCGGGTCTTCGGCGTTGACGCGGAACTCGATGGCGTGGCCGCGGACCTCGATGTCGCGCTGCGAGATGCCGATCGGTTCGCCCTGCGCAACACGGATCTGCAGCGCGACGAGGTCGACTCCGCACACCGCTTCGGTGACCGGGTGCTCGACCTGCAGACGCGTGTTCATCTCGAGGAAGAAGAACTCGCCGCTCACCGGATCGACGAGGAACTCGGCCGTTCCGGCGTTGACGTAACCGACGTGCCCGGCGAGTTTGCGGGCTGCTTCGCGGATGCGCGCCGAAAGGTCGGCGGAGAGAAACGGTGCGGGAGCCTCTTCGATGAGCTTTTGGTGACGGCGCTGCACGGTGCAGTCGCGGGTACCGAAATCGACGATCGTGCCGTGCGTGTCGCCGAGGATCTGCACCTCGACGTGCCGCGCGTGTTCGACGAGCCGTTCGACGAACACGTCGTCCTTGCCGAACGCGGCGGTGCTTTCGCGGCGGGACTGGGCGACGGCTTCGGCAAGTTGGTCGAGTTCGCGCACGACGCGCATGCCGCGTCCGCCGCCGCCGTGCGCCGCCTTGACGACGAGGGGAAGACCGAGTTTCTTCAGCTCGGCCTTGCTCGGGAGAGTGTCACCGTGGATGACGATGCCCGGCACGATCGGAAGTCCCGCCTCGGCGGCGAGGTCGCGTGCGCGGCGCTTGTCACCGAGCTCGCGCATGACGTGCGGCGACGGGCCGACGAACGTGATGCCCGCCGCGGCGACCGCGTCGGCGAAGTCGGCGTTCTCGGAGAGAAAGCCGCAGCCCGGATGGAGCAGTGTCGCTCCGGCGCTCCGTGCTCCGCCGACGACGTTGGCGATGTTGAGATACGACGCGGCGGCGGGGGAGTCACCGATGAGCACGGAGTCGTCGGCGAGGCGGGTCGCCGGAGAGTTGCGGTCGGCGTCACTGACGGCGACGACGCAGCGCAGGCCGAGATCGCGGCACGTGCGCGCGACGCGAACGGCAATCTCACCGCGGTTGGCGACAAACAGCGTGGTCATGGCAGCTCCTCGGAATCCCGTATGGTCCTTCTCGCGTCGGGGAAACGTCGTGCTCCCCGGGCGATCAGTTCGTGTTCTCGACGATCTTCTACTTTACGTTTATTCAGTATAGTGTGTCGTTGTTCACGGACCCCGTTGCGGTACTCGCGCGGGGACCGCGAGCACCGCAACCCGCCGGCACGTGACGGCGACACGAGAAGGCCACAAGAGAAGGCGAGGAGCCATGACGCAGAATCCGCATGACGCACTGCTCGAGGATCTGAAGAAGCGACGCGACGAGGGTCGCTCGATGGGTGGCGTCGAGGGCATCGCCAAGCATCACGCGTCGGGACGCCTCACGGTGCGCGAGCGCATCGAGCGGCTCATCGACGCCGACTCGTTCCACGAGATCGGAATGCTCGCCAAGCCCGAGCTGCGTCGCGACAAGCCGATTCCGGGCGATGCCGTCGTCACCGGATACGCGAAGTTGTACGGACGCAACGTCGGACTCATCGGCATCGACTCGAGCGTCGTCGCGGGCACCACTGCACCGGTGAGCATGCGCAAGCAGAGCCGCGTCATCGAAACGGCACAGCGTGTCGGCCTGCCGATCGTCA
This sequence comes from Ilumatobacteraceae bacterium, assembly GCA_044238425.1. Classification (GTDB taxonomy): domain Bacteria; phylum Actinomycetota; class Acidimicrobiia; order Acidimicrobiales; family Ilumatobacteraceae; genus F1-60-MAGs027. Next base: position 478 of record JBIIDI010000113.1, on the reverse strand, counting down.
TTCTCTGCGACGCCGACGGCGGTCGCATTCCCGACGTGATGGGCTGGCGCTTCTCCGGTTTGCCGCTCGACTTCCAGACGTTCCTGAAGACACCCGAGCAGTACCCGATGGTGCCCCGTGCCGCCGCCATTCTCGGGCCGAGTTACGGCGACTCGGCGCTGCACGCGTCGACGGCGCACTTCATCGTCATGGTGAAGTTCGGTTCGGTCGCGCTGTCGGGGCCGTCGGTCGTCGGCAACGCGATCGGCGAGAAGGTTTCCGACGACACGCTCGGCGGACCGGAAATGGCCGGTGCCGTCGGCAACACGCACATGGTCGTTGAAACCGAAGACGACGCGTTCAAGGCCCTGAAGGCGTTCCTCTCGTACCTGCCGAACAACGCGTCCGAACCCGCACCGGTTGCGCCGGCGCGACCCCCGGCAAAGTCGCCGAACGACATCGTGAAGCTCGTTCCGGCCGACTCGCGCCGCGGCTACGA
>JBIIDI010000112.1:0-5470 GCA_044238425.1 Ilumatobacteraceae bacterium | reverse complement strand
CGAGGTGATTGACGTTGCGCGTCAGTGGCTGGTACCCGTCGTCGCTGCACTGATCGTGCGCGCGCTCGTGTCGCTGCGAACGGTCGCGGTCACCAACGTGCGCGACCTCGCCGTTGCGATGTACGCGATTGGTGCGAGTGCTCTCGGCGTTCCCGAACTCCTCGTCATCGCAGTGGCCGGAGTCATCGTGGCGATACTTTCCCGACCGGCCGGTGGAGCCGGCGTGCTCGTACCGCTGTGGGCGCCGTGGAGTCCGTCGCTCGTCGCCGTGTTCCTCGTTTTCCTGAAAATCGGATCCGTCATTTACGGCAGCGGATACGTGCTGCTGGCATTCCTCGAAACGGACGTCGTCGGTCGGGGGTGGGTGAGCGAGCGGGTGCTCGTCGATGCCGTGGCGGTCGGACAGATCACGCCCGGGCCCGTGTTCACGACGGCGACCTTCATCGGCTGGCAGCTGCGGGGAGCCTGGGGTGCGGTCGTGGCGACGGCGGGAGTATTCGTCCCGTCATTCGTCTTTGCCGGCCTCATCCCGCGCATCGTCGCTCTCGCCGAGCGTCGACCGGTCGTGCACGATTTCCTGCGCGGGGTGACGACCGCGTCGTTGGCCGTCATGGTCGTCGTGTTGTGGAGGCTGGGTGACACGACCTTGCGTTCCCCGCAATCGATCGCTGCGTTCGTCGCAACGGGCACGTTTTTGTTGTGGAGGGAACGGCGCCGAGAGTAACGTGACGGAGAACACACCCGCCCGAGGTGGGTGTCCGTCCAAAGGAGTCTCCGTCGTGAGTCGAATCGTCCGAGCCGCACTGTTGCAAACGAATTGGACCGGCTCGAAGGACACGATGATCGACGCCCACGAGAAGGCGGCACGCGACGCCGCGAAGCAGGGGGCACAGATCATGTGCTTCCAGGAACTCTTCTACGGTCCGTACTTCTGTCAGGTGCAGGATCCGAAGTACTACGACTACACCGAGGCGATTCCCGACGGCCCGACGACGAAGCGGTTTCAAAGTGTCGCGAAGGAGCTCGGCATGGTGCTCGTGCTCCCGATGTACGAAGTCGTGCAGCCCGGTTTGTACTACAACACCGCCGCCGTCATCGACGCCGACGGTCGCTACCTCGGCAAGTACCGCAAGCAGCACATTCCGCAGGTGAAGGGCTTCTGGGAGAAGTTCTATTTCACGCCGGGCACCGACGGGTATCCCGTGTTCGACACGGCGGTCGGTAAAGTCGGCGTGTACATCTGTTACGACCGCCACTTTCCGGAAGGGTGGCGCGCGCTCGGCATCAACGGTGCCGAAATCGTTTTCAATCCGTCGGCGACGAGTCGCGGACTGTCGGAGTACATCTGGCGTCTCGAGCAGCCGGCATCGGCTGTGGCGAACATGTACTACGTCGGTGCGATCAACCGCGTCGGGATCGAAGCCGAATACGGCGACGACGACTTCTACGGTCAGAGTTACTTCGTCGATCCCGAGGGCAAGTTCGTCGGTGAAGTGGGTCATCCGTACGACCCCGAGCTCATCGTGCGCGACCTCGACATGGACAAGATCAAGATGGTGCGCGACCGCTGGGCGTTCTACCGCGACCGTCGTCCCGATGCCTACGACGAATTGGTGCGCCGCTAGATCGCAGCGCCACGAACGACGATCACGACACCCCGCACGTAACGACAACAGCTGCTCGACACCACCACAAGTAATCCGGACGAAAGGACCACGAAGATGGCCAGGATCCTCATCAAGAACGGAACGGTCGTCAGTCCGACCGGTCGCCACGAACAGGACGTGCTCGTCGACGGCGAGAAGATCGTCGCGCTGTACGCACGCGGCGTTGCCGACGCGACGGGTGTCACCGCCGACAAGATCGTCGACGCGACGGGAAAATACGTCGTGCCGGGGGGAATCGACGTCCATACGCACATGGAGCTGCCCTTCGGCGGCACCGCGGCCGTCGACACGTTCGAGACCGGAACCATCGCCGCGGCATGGGGTGGAGTGACGACGATCGTCGACATGGCGCTGCAGCGGTACAGCGAAAACGTGCAGCTCGGACTGGCCGAATGGCACCGCAAAGCCGGGGGCAATTGTGCCGTCGACTATGCGTTCCACCAGATCATCGGCGGCGTCGACGAGCAGGCGCTGAAGGACATGACATACCTCGTCGAGCACGAGGGTGTCACGAGCTTCAAGCTGTTCATGGCGTACCCGGGGGTGTTCTACTCCGACGACGGTCAGATCCTGCGCGCGATGCAGACGGCGTCCGACAACGGCGCGACGATCATGATGCACGCCGAAAACGGAATCGCCATCGACGTGCTCGTGCAGCAGTACCTCGCCCGCGGTCAAACCGACCCGAAGTACCACTCGTACTCCCGCCCGAGCCTGCTCGAAGGCGAAGCGACGCACCGGGCCATCGTGTTGTCGAAGGTGGCGGGGAACATCCCCTTGTACATCGTGCACATGTCGGCGTCCGAGGCGCTTAACCACGTGGCGAACGCGCAACACGAGGGGATGAACGTCTTCGCCGAGACGTGCCCGCAGTACCTGTACATGACCCTCGAGGATCACCTCGCTCGCCCCGGTTTCGAAGGCGCGAAGTTCGTCTGCTCGCCACCGATCCGGTCGAAGCACGACACGCACGACCACCACAAGGACCTGTGGAAGGGACTGCGGATGAACGAACTCGCCGTCATTTCCACCGACCACTGCCCGTTCTGCATGAAGGACCAGAAGGAGTTGGGTCGCGGAAACTTCTCGAAGATCCCGAACGGCATGGGTGGCGTTGAGCACCGCATGGAGCTCATCTACCAGGGCGTCGTGCTCGGTGAGATCAGCCTCGAGCGCTGGGTGGAAACGTGCTGCACGACCCCGGCGCGCATGTTCGGCATGTATCCGCAGAAGGGAATCATCGCCCCCGGATCCGACGCCGACATCCTCGTGTGGGACCCGAACCGCAAGACGAAGATCGGCATCAACGACAAGCACCACATGAACATGGACCACTCGTCGTGGGAAGGCTTCGAAGTCGACGGCAAGGTGGACACGGTGTTGTCCCGCGGAATGGTGGTCATCGAAAACGACACGTACCTCGGTCGCAAGGGTCACGGCAAGTACATCAAGCGGGGACTCAACCAGTACCTGCGCTAGTTCACGATGCGTTCACGCACCGGTGATACGAATCGACACAGCAACCACCTACACACGTACGACGGGAGTTCAACGTGAAAAAGATCAGCCACTGGGTGAACAACAAGGTGGTCGCCGGAACCTCCGGTCGCACCGGCAAGGTGTTCAATCCCGCAACGGGCGAACAGCAGGCCGAGGTCGACCTGGCGAGCGTCGCCGAAGTCGATGCCGTCGTTGCGGTGGCGAAGGCCGCGTCGCGCGAATGGCGCTCCACCAACCTGTCGCGTCGCGCCGAGATCATGTTCCGGATGCGCGAGCTCGTCGATGCGAACCGCAAGGAGATTGCGTCGTTGCTCACGCTCGAGCACGGCAAGGTGACGTCGGACGCTCTCGGTGAAGTGGCCCGCGGTCTCGAGAACATCGAGTTCGCCTGCGGCGCCCCGCACCTCATGAAGGGCGGGTATTCCGAGCAGGCGTCGGGTGGAGTCGACGTGTATTCGATTCGCCAGCCGCTCGGCGTCGTCGCCGGCATCACCCCGTTCAACTTCCCGGCGATGGTGCCGATGTGGATGTTCGCCAACGCGCTCGTCACCGGCAACACGTTCATTCTCAAGCCGAGCGAGAAGGATCCGTCTGCATCGTTGTTCCTCGCCGACCTGCTGCGCCAGGCCGGCTTGCCCGACGGCGTGTTCAACGTGCTGCAGGGCGACAAGGTGTCCGTCGACCGCCTGCTCGAGCACCCCGACGTCGCCGCCGTTTCATTCGTTGGCTCGACGCCGATCGCGAAGTACGTGTACGAGACCGGCACCCGCAACGGCAAGCGCGTGCAAGCGCTCGGTGGTGCAAAGAACCACATGCTCGTGCTTCCCGACGCCGATCTCGACATGGCGGCCGATGCCGCCGTCAGCGCCGCGTACGGTTCGGCCGGCGAGCGGTGCATGGCGGTGAGCGTCGTGCTCGCCGTCGAGAGCATCGCCGATGCGCTCGTGGCGAAGATCGCCGCGCGCGTGCCGAACATCAAGGTGGGGCCGGGCAGCGATGCCGGCAGCGAGATGGGACCGCTCATCTCCCGCGAGCACCGCGACAAGGTCGCAACGTACGTCGATGCCGCGGTGAAGGACGGCGCACAGGTCGTCGTCGACGGACGCGCGGCGATGAAGCGCGAGGGATTCTTCCTCGACCCGACCCTCATCGACCGGGTAGCGCCGGGGATGTCGTGCTACGACGACGAGATCTTCGGTCCGGTGCTGTCGGTGACGCGGGTGTCCGGGTACGAAGAGGGACTGAAGCTGATCAACGACAACGAGTGGGGCAACGGCACGGCGATCTTCACCCGTGACGGCGGCGTCGCCCGCCAGTTCCAGTTCGATGTCAACGTCGGAATGGTCGGCATCAACGTGCCGATCCCGGTGCCGGTTGCGTATTACTCGTTCGGCGGTTGGAAGGCGAGCTTGTTCGGCGACCAGCACATGTACGGTCCCGAAGGGATCAACTTCTACACGCGCGGCAAGGTCGTCACCTCGCGGTGGCCCGATCCGCGCACGTCGAGCGTCGATCTCGGGTTCCCGCAGAATCGATGACCGATCGCCGCCGCGGCGGCGACTGACAAACGAAGCACAACACAGGGGGATGTAGATGGATATCGGAGTCGTCTTGCAGACAACTCCGCCGGCGAGTCGGGTGATCGACCTCGCGCGTCGGGCGGAGAGTTTCGGAATGACCCACGTGTGGACGTTCGACAGCCACATCCTGTGGGAAGAGCCGTTCGTCATCTATTCGCAGATCCTCGCCGAGACGCGCAACGTCGTCGTCGGCCCGATGGTGACGAATCCCGCGACGCGCGACTGGACGGTGACGGCGAGTCTCTTTGCCACCCTCAACGAGATGTACGGCAACCGCACGGTGTGCGGCATCGGCCGCGGCGACTCGGCCGTGCGCGTGACGAACGGTCGCCCGACGACGCTCGCCACCTTGCGCGACAGCATCCACGTCATTCGCGAACTCGCGAACGGCCGCGGCGTCGAGTACAACGGCTCGACCATCCGCTTCCCGTGGGCGGGAAAGAGTCGTTGCGACGTGTGGGTCGCCGCCTACGGGCCGAAGGCGCTGCAACTCACCGGTGAGGTGGGTGACGGCTTCATCCTGCAGCTCGCCGACGTCACCATCGCCGAGTGGACGATCGCGGCCGTGCGCGATGCCGCCCGCAAAGCCGGACGCGATCCCGATGCCGTGAAGATCTGCGTCGCGGCTCCCGCGTACGTCGGTACCGACATGGCCCACATGCGCGAGCAGTGCCGGTGGTTCGGCGGAATGGTCGGCAACCACGTTGCCGACATCGTTGCCCG
>JBIIDI010000111.1:0-5482 GCA_044238425.1 Ilumatobacteraceae bacterium | reverse complement strand
TCCTGGGCGTCGCGCACGAGCGCAAGCACCTCGGGTTCGCGACCCGCGAGCAATTCCTCCACTTGCGTGGCAACCGGCGTGAGATGAAGCGTGTCGTCCATCGAATTCCCCCAGCACACGCACGGACGCGTGTGTGGTAGGACACTAGCCATGCAGACGAAAACGACCGACGTGCTCGTCGTCGGCGCAGGTCCCGGTGGAATGAGTGCCGCGGTCGCGGCGGCCAAGCGCGGCGCGAAGGTGACGGTGCTCGAGGCGTTGCACGAAATCGGCGGCAACGCCATTTGGTCGACGGGCTACATGGCTTTCGTCGACACCGAATTCCAGCGAAAACTCGGCGTCGAGGATTCGGTGGAGAAGTTCATGCGCGACGCCAAGAGCGAAGTCGAACTGCAGCGCGACCGCTACGGCATCATCTGGGACGAGTACATGACGCGCGTGTACGCCGAACGGTCGGCGGAGACGTACGACTTTCTCGTGCAGTACGGGGTGGAGTTCGGGCGCTTCATCCAGCGACCCCTGCAGCACACGACCGATCGCATGCTCAACGTCGTCGACACGTTCGGCATCCAGCGCGCGTACCTTCGTGCCTTCGAGGAATTCGGCGTGCAGGTCGTGCACAACACACGGGCGAAATCCCTCGTGCGCGAGGGTGAGCGTGTCACCGGCGTGGTCGCCGAAGGTCCCGACGGCACCGTGCAGTGGAATGCACACCGCGGCGTCGTGCTCTCCACGGGCGGATACCAGTCGAATCCCGAGTTGCGCATGCGGTACCAGCCCGAACACCTCGCCCGCACGCCGTACCTCGGTGTTCACACGTGTCAGGGCGACGGTCATCTCATGGGCCAGATGATGGGTGGCGATCTCATCAACATGACGATGATCCAGCCGCTCGTCATCGTCGGATCGGCGCTCGTCGAGGACTCCATCGCGGTGAACGTGAAGGGTGAACGGTTCCACGACGAAGCCGGGCCCTACGACGACCGCGTCAACGCGTTGCTGCAGCAACCCGACCGAATCGGTTACTACGTGTTCGACCACGACACGTTCACGCGAAAACAGCATCTCGTCAACCAAATGCCCGCGCCGTACGCGGTTGCCAAGGACGTCCCCGAACTTGCCCGGCTCATCGGCTGCGATGCGGCCACGCTGCAACGCACCATCGACGGGTGGAACGCCACCGTCACGGCGTCACCCCAGAAGGATGCGCTCTTCAACCGCGTCGTGTTCAACGCCGACGGTCACGGGCTCGTCACCGCGCCGTATTACTGCAGCCGAATGACCTTGGGCACGAACTTCCCATCGGGAGGATTCCGCACGACCACGGCAATGGTCGTCGTCGACGTCATGGGCAAGATGGTTCCGGGTTTGTACGCCGCAGGCGACACCGTCGGCGGAGTGAATCCGTGCCTCGGACTCGGCGGCATCCACATCTGCTCGGGTCTCACCCTCGGCACTGTGGCGGGCGAAGCGGTTGCCGACGGCGTCGTCGGCGAGGTGCACGAGCTCGTGCGCCACGAACCCCTGCCCCGCCCGAAGCTCACGGTCACCCAGCCGACGATGGCGATCGTCGACCTCAAGGAAGAAGACGCCTGACTCGTCCTCCGTGCGAATGCACGGAGGCACACCGGCCGCCCCTGCGACGTCGCGCAGGAGTCGCCGGTTCGTGCGTGACTACGCCTTGGCGCGGGCGGCAGCTTGGCGGCGGAACGCCTCGTCGGCGATCGGGAAGTTGTAGATCCGCGACGCGTTGCGGTAGGTCAGCTTCTCGATCGTCTTCTCCGGCAACCAGCCGAGCTGCTTGCCAAGGTACGACTGGGTGTCGGGCCACGTCGAGTCGGCGTGCGGGTAGTCGCACTCGACCATCACGTTGTCTTCACCGATTCGCTCGAGCATCTCGAATCCGGCCGTGTCATCGAGAGCGCAGAAGAAGAAGTTGCGCTGCAACACCTCGTTGGGGTGCAGGTCCTCGCCGATCCAGCCACCGGTGAAGTCCTTGTAACGGAAGCAGTGCTCGATGCGATCCATGAGCGCGGGAACCCAACCGACGCCACCTTCTGAGATCGCGATCTTGATCTTCGGGAAGCGCACCGCCACCTTGGAGAACAACCAGTCGACGACGGCAATCGTCGAGCCGACCCAGAAGAGAGTGGCCACGACGTCGGCAGGTGCGTCCTTCGATCCGGTGACGAGGTGCGACGCCGAACCGACGTGCAGCGACACGACGGTTCCCGTTTCTTCGCACGCCCGGAGAATCGGATCCCAGTGACCACTGTGGATGCTCGGCAAGCCGAGCCGCTCGGGAATCTCGGGGAACGACAGCGAACGGAAACCGCGCGCGGCGTTCTTGCGAATCTCTTCGGCGGCAACGACGGGGTCCTTCAGCCACGTCACCTGCTGCGGGATGAATCGATCGGGATACTTCGCGCACCAGCCCTCGAGATGCCAGTCGTTCCAGGCACGCACCGCGGCAAGACCCAACTCGGGATCCTTCGCCTCGGCGAAGCGGGTACCGGCAAAACCGGCGACCATCGACGGGAAGCACAGCGATGCCCAAATGCCGCCGCGATCCATGTCGACGATGCGCTGATCGACGTCGTAGCAACCTTTGCGCATGTAGTCGAATCGCGCCGGTTCCATCGAATATTCCGTCGGTGGACGACCGATGACGGCGTTCGTTCCGACGTTGGGGATGATGCGGTCTTCGAACAACCACGACTCGGCGCCTTCGGGTGTTTCGACGATCTTCGGCGCGCGGTCGGCAAGGTGTGCCGGAAAGCGACCCACAAAGGCGTCGCGCGGCTCGACGATGTGGTCGTCGACGGAGACGACGACATAGTTGAACGGTCTCGGCTCGGGATCGGGCAGGAACGTGACCGTGCTGTTGCGGTTGAGTCCGACTCCGAGGTTGAGATTTTCCAGTGTCGTCATGATGATCCCCCTGCATCCGGTCGCCTCGGCGTTCCGCAGCGACGAATCCGAATATACCCCTGGTCGGCACGAAGTTCGACTGGTACAGTCCGAAGTGACAGCCACACGGTTCGGGGGGACCACGATGACACTGCATGAACTGCGCCCGATGCGCCAGCGCTACACCGAGGAATCCATCCACTTCAAGATCGCCGCGGCGCGGCGCATGCTGTTCCGCGCCGGGCTCGACAGCCAGGTCGGCGGGCACGTGAGCGTGCGCGTCCCCGGCGAGGATGCGTTCTGGACGACCCCGTTCCAGTACTTCGACGAAACCCTGCCCGAGCACGTATCGAAGGTGAGCTTCGATCTCGAGGTGCTCGAGCCGGGAACTTTGCCGGCATCTCCCGGCATCAACTTCCATGCGTCGATCATGAAGGCTCGTCCCGACGTCAACTGCACGATCCACACTCATGCGCGCAGCATCTCGACGCTCGCCACGACCGGCGCCAAGTACGACGTGTACTACGTGTACGGCTGCATGTTCGCCGACCTCGTGACGAGCTTCGTCGACGATCCGTCGCTCACCCCCGACGCCGAGGGTGAGGCCATCGCCAAGGCACTGGGCAAGAACAAGATCGCTCTCATGCCGCATCACGGCTCAGTGCACTGCGGTGATTCGCTCGAAAACACCGTTGCCGAAACGATCGCTTTCGGTATGGCGTGCGACTACCAGCTCGACGCGATGCGCTACGGCGGGCAGCCGATGGATCCGCAGTCGGCCCGCTCGTACAAAGAGGCGTATTACAAGTACGGGTTCCGCGAGCAGATGTGGCTGGCGAACTACCGCCGGCTGCGGATGAGCGACCCCGACCTGTTCGCCGCACTCGACCAGTAACCGGTAGCGAACACAGGCTGCGTCGCCCGGCTCACCGGGTGCGCAACGATCGGTGCCCCACGCAGGGCCGAGAAGTTGCGCGTGACGTGGCGTCGGCGAGTCGCGTCAGGCGACGGGCAAGCCGAGCGCACGGGCAATGACGAGACGCTGAATCTCGCTCGTGCCCTCGCCGATCTCGAGGATCTTCGCATCGCGGTAGAAGCGCGCAACGGGAACCTCCTCTGTGAATCCCATTCCGCCGAACACCTGCGTCGCGACGCGAGTCGCTTCGACGGCGGCTTCCGTCGTGTACAACTTCGCGATTGCCGCCACTTCCTTGAACGGTTGACCGGCGTCTTTCAGGTGCGCGGCCTTGTAGACGAGGTTGCGCGAGTTCTCCACTTTCACGGCGAGATCGCTGAGCGCAAAAGCAAGACTCTGGAAACGACCGATAGGCCCGCCGAAAGCCTGACGCGACTTCGCGTACTCGACGGACAACTCGAGGCATGCACGAGTGAGACCGAGTGCGAGGGCGGAGATTGCAATGCGCCCGTCATCGAGGATGGCGAGGAAGTTGCTGAATCCGCGCCCCGGTTCTCCGAGGAGCGCATCTTCGGGCAGGACGCAGTCGACGAAGGTGAGGCCGTGTGTGTCGCTCGCGTGCCATCCCAACTTGCGGTACGCCGGTTCGACGATGAGACCGGGAGTTCCCGCCGGCACGAGGAACGACGAAATCTTGCCGTCTTCCGTGCGCGCAGTCGCCGTGATGACGCTCGTCATCGCCGTGCCGGAGTTGGTAATGAACGCCTTCGATCCGTTCAGCGTCCACGTGCGCGCCTTGGCATCGAACACCGCCCGCGTGCGGGTTGCGCCGGCATCGCTGCCACCGTCGGGCTCGGTGAGACCGAACGCGCCGAGAGTGCGACCCGCGACGAGATCGGGCAACCAGCGTTGCTTCTGCGCATCGGACCCGAAAGTGAAGATGGGATTGATGCCGAGTCCGACACCGGCGGACAACGTGATGCCGACGGATTGGTCGACGCGACCGAGCTCTTCGATGGCGATGCACAGCGACGTGAAGTCGCCGCCGGAACCGCCCCACTCCTCGGGATAGACAAGACCGAACAGGCCCATCTCGCCCATCTTCTTCACGAGGTCGAGGGGGAATTCGTGGCGCTCGTCCCACCCCGCCGCATGGGGCGCAACTTCCCGATCGGCAAAGTCGCGCACGACTTTGCGAAATGCTTCGTGCTCTTCGCTGAGAGTGGGAAAGGTTCCGTCGATCACGTGCGAAGCGTACCAATGCACGACTTCACGAAGACCATCCGAACGCACGAGATACGGCCATGGCGAGCCCGCACTGACCGCTCGTTCAATGACGCGCGCTACGCGAACCCCCTTGTACGTGCAGTAATCGGCAAGTACTCTGAAAATCGGAGCAACACCGCGACACAGGAGGCTGCGATGTCAGCACACGACGTTCCCTTGGCCAAGGTCACTGCCGGACAGGGCTCGGCGGCGCAATCGGCCGCAACGCTGCTCAAGGGCGGAAACGTTCTTGACGGTTCGGGTACCGCCGTCGCGAAGAACGTCGACGTTCTCATGGTCGGCAACATGATCACCGCCGTCGGCCCGAACCTCTCCGTCGATCCTGCGATGCAGAAGAACCTCACCACCGTCGACTGCACCGGACTCACG
>JBIIDI010000110.1:0-5488 GCA_044238425.1 Ilumatobacteraceae bacterium | reverse complement strand
GTGGTGACTCCCACGCCCGCCAGGATCGCTCCCAGCCCTTTTCGTGTCTTGCGATTCATTTCATGCCTCCGCACCGTGAAATTGATAGGAATTTCAGTCTTTACTTGACTTAACAGTTCAACAGTATGCACATTCCAAGTGCAAATGCAACTCTCGGTTCTGACACGCGCCCCGTTTGCGTCGAGGCGAATCCCTCCTCTCCCAGGGAAAGTTGGCCCCGAGCGCAGTCGTGCCCCCACCATTGAGCCGGCACATCCAACTCCGCTGAGTCGAGATCCGACAAATGTCATGTACGTAATTCGCTGAGCCGAGGGTGGGGATTGAACCCACGACCTACCGCTTACAAGGCGGTTGCTCTGCCACTGAGCTACCCCGGCGAGTGCGTCAACGACGCGCCATCACTCTACGAGTGCGTGCGTCGGGTGCGAACCACCTCGTACGTCGCCAACGCGGCCGCAGCCGACACGTTGAGCGACGACAACGAACCTTCCATCGGAATCGACACGATGAGGTCGCAGCGTTCGCGCACCAAGCGTGACAACCCCGCGCCTTCGGCACCGAGCACGACGCACACGTGCTCGCACGCAAGGTCACCGAGATCGAACAACGACTTGTCCGCTTCGTCGTCGAGACCGACCAGCCACACTCCTGCATCCTTCAACGACTGCATCGCACTCGGCAGTCCGGGCACCACGCACATCGGCACGTATTCGATGGCACCGGCGGCCGACTTTGCCACGGTCGGCGTCACGTGCACGGCACGGTGCCGCGGCAGGATCACCGCATCGACACCCGCTCCGTCGCACGAACGCAGAATCGCCCCGAGGTTGCCCGGGTCGGTCACACCGTCGACGGCGACGAGGAACAACTTCTTCTCGCCGCGCTTGGCGATCACGTCGTCGAGCACCACGTCTTCGAGTGCCGCCGCACGGGCGATGATTCCCTGCGGTGCTTCGCTGCGCGCCATCTGTTCGATCTCGCGCCGCGGCACGCGCCGCACCTGCACGCGACGTTCGCTCGCCAACATCTCGATGTCGGTGATCAACGGGCTCGGCTCGACGTCGGCGGCGATGAGCACTTCGAACGCCCGACGCGTTCCGGCCATCAACAACTCGCGCACCGCCTGCCGGCCCTCGATCTGCTCGCCGTTGAGGCCGCGTTCGTGCTTGCCCTTCGGGCGCGGTCCCTGTGCGGGGCCGCGACGCGCACCGGCAAAACGCTTGCCGCCGCCCTGACCACCTGTGCCACGCGACCCGCCGCTGCGCGAGCCACCGAATCCACCACTACTGCTGCGCGACCCGCCGAAGCTCTTGCCGCCGGAACCGCTCGACTCGCCCTTCGGTGGACGTCCCGTGCGACCACTGCGCTTGGCGCGGCCCACGTCTTTCTTGCCGCCGCCTTTTCCGCCGCGACCTGCGCCACCACGCTTCGGTGCGTTGCGACTCACGGCGCGCTCACGATCGCCACGGCCATGCACATCAGTCCTTCACGGCGCCCCAATGCGCCCATCTGCTCGGCGCGTCGACCCTTGATCGACACCGGTGCTCCCACGATTTCACTCATTTTCTCCTGCATCTCCTCGCGCCGCGGCGCAATCTTCGGCGACTCGGTGACGATGTTGCAGTCGACGTTGCCGATCGTCCACCCCGCCGCGCGCACCATCTCGACGACTTTCGTGAGAATCTCGGTGCTCGCCACGCCCTTCCACTTCGCATCGGTGTCGGGGAAGTGCATTCCCAAATCACCCAAACCTGCCGCACCCAACAACGCATCGCTGATTGCGTGCGCCACCGCGTCGGCATCGCTGTGGCCGACCAAACCGCGCTCACCGGCAAACGTCACCCCGCCGAGCACCAACGCCCGGTCGTCACCCGCATCGGCAAAGCGATGCACGTCGAAGCCCTGCCCGACACGCACCTTCACGGCATCACCATCACGTCATGACACGTCGTCATTGACATCGCATACATCAACACCGATTGTCCCATGGTCAGATCTCGCGCGCCTGCATTGCTCGCGCCCACGCCATGTCCTCGGGCGTCGTGATTTTGCGATTCATCGCACTGCCCTCCACCACGACCACGCGACCACCGTTCGCCTCGACGAGTGACGCATCGTCCGTGCCCTCGCCGGCACCGGCGTGCGCCGCGCGCAACGCCGCGGCACGAAACGCCTGCGGGGTGGCAACGGCACGCAACGCCGACCGCGGCAACGTCGACACCACGACTCCGTCTTCTTCGACGAGCTTGATCGTGTCGGGGGGCGTCAACCCCGGCACCGCACCGTCGGCACCACCATGTACCGCATCGATGACGCGCCGGTAATCCTCGAACGTTGCAAATGGTCGCGCCGCATCGTGCACGCAGATGATCGTCACTTCCGCCGGCACCGCGGCCAACCCGCGGCGCACCGATTCACTGCGGGTCTCCCCGCCGGCCACCACCGCGTCGAGCCCCGCACGTTCACGATCGAGCATGTCCGCAGGTACCACCAACACCACTCCGTCGCTCGCCGAGCGGGCCGTGTCCATCGACCAATCGACCAAACGTCGTGATCCGATCGTTTCGAACTGCTTCATCGCCCCGAATCGCTGGCCCGATCCGGCCGCGAGAACGATGGTCCAAATCCGTTCACCATCGGGGCGCTTCCCCACGGGTGACATCGCAATTCAGGGTAGTACCGTGAAGTCGTTATGACACATGAAGACGTACTTGGCCGCAGCGAATTCTTCGCATCGGCATCCCCCGCATCATTGAAGACCATCGCCGCAGCCGGTCGCACGCTCACGTTGCAGCGCAACGACGTGTTGTTCAACGAAGGTGACGCACCCGCCGCCATGTACATGGTGTTGTCGGGTCGCATCGCGATCGCCATCACCAACCGTGCCATCGATACCCGCGAGAGCATGCTCGCGCTCATGGAAGCCGGCGACCTGTTCGGCGAACTCGGTCTGCTCGACGACGGTGCACGCAGCGCCGCCGCCCGCGCCATCGAACCCTCCACCGTTCTCGAAATTCCCTACGCGATCGTCAAGGATCAGCTCACCTCGAACCCGACCATGTTGTGGGGTGTCACCAAGTTGCTCGCGGCGCGCCTGCGCGTGATGGACGAAGTGCTCGCCGACAGCGTGTTCCTCGACGTCACCGGCCGCACCGCCAAGCGTCTGCTCGAGCTGTCTGGTGGAGCCAACGAATTCACGCTTCCCGTCACGCAGGAAGAACTTGCCGGCATGGTCGGTGCGTCGCGCGAGCGCGTGAACAAGGCGATCGCCAGCTTCATCCGACTTGGATGGCTGCAGCAGTCCGAGCGCAAGTACAACATTCTCGATCGCGCCAAGCTCGAAGCCCGCGCCGCCTAAGCGGCAAACGCAACTACCGCGTCGGCGTCAGCCACGCACGCGCGGCATCGAACGCATCGCGTGCATCGTCGGCCCGGTGCGCCGGTCGCGCCGCATCATGCGCAAAGCCGTGATCGGCCTCGACGTACTCACGCACCACTGCACCCGTCGCCCGCAACGCCACAACGTCGTCGGCCGGTGTGTACGGATCTTTCGTGCCGATGATTGCCAGCACCTTGCCCGCATCACTGCCATTCAAGTAATCGAGCGGCTCGCGATGCGACGGTGAGCGCCAGTACTCGGGCAAACGAATCATTCCGTAGAACGAGGCGATCTTGGCGAACCGGGCACTGCGCACCGAGTTGAAGCAGTACATGCCACCCATGCAAAACCCCATCAACCCGACGTGATCCACGCCGAGCATGTCGGCTGCGGTCTCCAAGTCGGCGAGGTGCTTGTCGTCGTCGAGATTCGTCACCGCGGCACGACGCGGCTCGACCTCGGGCCCCAGGTTCAACCCGGGAAACGGCTCGACGGCCACCACGCGCATGTTCCACTCGCGCGCGAACCGATCGACCATGTCGTCGAACAACGGCCGCACACCGAAGATGTCGGGAATGATCACCAACCCGCCCACCGGCGACGCCTGTGACGTATTGATGGAGATAACTGTTCCCGACGGCAACGTGCTGCGCATGGCGCCATTCTGCCCGATCAGGCGCCGATGCCCGTCCGTCGACGTTCATCCCGCGACGCGCCCGGTGATCACGCCGGAACGATCGCCACTTCGACGTCGTCGCGCAACGCAATGGTCTCGACGGTGTCGATCCAGCATCCGACCAGCGCGGTGACGTAGTCGCGGGTGAGGCCCGAGTGGAAATCGATTCGCTCGGTCACCACGACGAGAAACGTGCCGTCGCACGCCTGTTCGATTTCGTCGGTGTCGGGGTCGACAATGACTACCGCCTTGGCGTGCTTCTCACGGTTCCACGTGTTCGCCCACACGTACGGATCTTCCACCCAAATGCCGACTCCGAGCGACGCACCTACGAACAACGGCGAGCTGCCGAGCATCGCCACGCGCCACGGCGCACCGCCCGACTTCGACTCGATCCACACGTCGTGCTCGTCGTCGATGGTGATCACCGCCTTGTACCCCACTTCGCGAATGACCTCCGCCAGCAACTCCGGCGTCCACAACACATCCATCTCTGCCCGTTCACCCATGTCTGCCCTCCTGGTTGTCACCCTCTCACAGGGGTGTACCACGGATGTCAACCCCAGTTCATCGGCCACTACCCCGCTCGCGGGGAGTCGGGCGGGGAATCTGCGAGGGAGACCGATCCGCACTCTCGGTGCATGTCCACACACCACCACGCCATATCCAGACCGTCCACAACATCCACACCGTCCACCGCCTTACCCGCGAGCCCGATCGAACGCCTGCAACGCGAATGGACGCAGCTCAACCGTCGCCCGAGCACCCTTGCCCGCGTCGACATGTGGGAGTTGCGTTCGTTCCCCTATCGCAGCCTCGACGAACTGCTCGCCGACGTCGGCTACTGGGGCGACACGACAGACGACGTCGCCGATCATCTCCTGTGGCGGCTCGTGAAGATTGCCCGTACCGATGATCTCGCCGCGCGCATCGTCATGCAACGCATCCTGCCGCCGGTGATGGCGATCATCCGCCGCCGCTACCGGGTGGAGAACCAACCGATCAACGACGTCGCCACGCTCGTCGTCTCGCACGCGTGGGAAGTCATCCGTACGTACCCCTACGAACGCCGCCCGCGCAAAGTGGCAGCAAATCTCGTGCGCGACACCGAGTACCACGCCTTCGTGCGTCACCGTCGCCGCCCGCGAGCACACGACACCACCGTGCCGCTCGCCGAACACCACCATCCCGTCGCACCCGTCACCACGCACCCGGCCGTCGAACTCACCGATGTGTTGCGTGGCGCGCACGACGACGGCTTGTCGTCACGCAGTCACGACGTCATCAGCCAGCTCGCCCGCGATGCATCCACGGCGGCCCTCGCCACGCACCTCAACGTCTCCCCACGCACCGCCCGCAGTTGGCGCCGCGACGCGCTCAACGAGCTGCGAGCACTGACGCAGTCTGCGGGCTGAGCTTCGTGCGGCGCAGCC
>JBIIDI010000109.1:0-5542 GCA_044238425.1 Ilumatobacteraceae bacterium | reverse complement strand
CCGTACCGACCAGTCTCGAAGAGGTGCGAATCTCGCAGCACGCGCACGGTGTGTCGGTCGTTGCGATCGCAAATGGTAAGGCGGGATGGCAAGCGAAGAAGGACAGGCGCAACCGTCGCGTGCACGTAAACACACCGGTCGAGTTCAGCGGCCCGGCCGCAGCCAGCTCGCTGCTCGTCAACGCGGCAGGCAACGAACCGCAGGGGACATTAAACAACTGCGCCAACGGATATACCCCGTGGGGGACGTACCTCACGTGTGAAGAGAATTTCAACGGTTACTTCGGTGCAACGAATGCGTCGTGGAAGCCGAGTGCCGAGGACAACCGCTACGGCGTCACTGCCGTGGGTTTCGGATACGACTGGCACAAGTACGACCCGCGATTCGACCGCTCGCAGCCGGGTTATGCCAACGAAATCAACCGCTTCGGATGGGTCGTGGAAATTGATCCGCAGAACCCGAAGGCGAAACCCGTGAAGCGCACCGCACTTGGTCGCGTGAAGCACGAGGGTGCAGACGTCGTCGTCGGCAAGAACAACCGCGTCGTCGTGTACATGGGGGACGACGAGCGCTTCGATTACATCTACAAGTTCGTGTCGTCGGGCGACTGGCGTCGGATGCGTGCCAACGGCAAGAGTCCGCTCGACGAGGGCACCTTGTATGCGGCGAAGTTCAACGCCGACGGCACCGGAACGTGGTTGGAGCTGTCGCCGCGCAACCCGGCGCTCGCGTCGTGGACGATCGACAAGATTCTCGTGCAGACCCGCCAAGCGGCCGATGCGGTCGGTGCCACGAAGATGGACCGCCCGGAGTGGATCTCGACGGCGCCGGACGGTTGGTCGTACGGCACGTTGACGAACAATACGCGCCGCACCGCCGCTCAGGTGGACGCAGCAAACCCGCAGGCGAACAACGCCGACGGCCACATCATTCGTTGGAAAGATGCCGACAAGCACGTCGGATTGACCTTCGAATGGAACGTCTTTGCGGTGTCGAACCAAGTGTTCGACGACGGCGGTCAGATGTACGGGTCGCCCGACGGCATCTGGGTCGACCCGGATGGTCGCGTGTTCATCCAGACCGACGGCACGCAGCCCGGTGGCAACAACGACCAGATGGTCGTTGCCGATCCGAAGTCACGCACGTTCAAGCGCATCTTCACGGGAGTGAAGGGTTGCGAAGTGACGGGAGTGGCCGTGACGCCCGATCGCAAGACGATGTTCGTCAACCTTCAGCATCCCGGTGACGGCGATCCGAAGAACTCGAACTTCCCGGCGAAGTACACCGGCGCAGCCGGTCCCGTTCCGCGCGACTGCACGATCGTCATCACGCGCAAAAACGGCGGAATTGTCGGATCGTAAACGTTGCCGGTGACCCGGCTGCTTCCCGCGAACAATCCCCTGAGGGCGGGAAGCAGCCAGGGTTAGCCTTGCCGCATGGCCGGCACGACAGACACCCCAGTCGACATCAAGCCCCGCAGTCGCGACGTCACCGACGGACTGCAGAAGGCGGCGTCGCGCGCCATGTTGCGCGCCGTCGGCCTCACCGACGACGACTGGGACAAGCCGCAGATCGGCATCGCCTCGGCCTGGAACGAGGTGACGCCGTGCAACGTGTCGTTGCGTCGCCTCGCCGAGCACGCCAAGAACGGTGTTCGCGCGGCGGGCGGTGTCGGACTCGAGTTCGGCACGATCACTGTGAGCGACGGCATCAGCATGGGCCACGAAGGCATGCGCGCGTCGCTCGTCAGTCGTGAAGTGATCTGCGACAGCGTCGAAACCGTGGTGCACGCCGAGCGCTTCGACGGGTTCGTCGGCTTGGCCGGATGCGACAAGAGCATTCCGGCCATGCTCATGGCGGCGGCACGACTCAACCTGCCGAGCGTGTTCGTGTACAACGGCTCGACGTTGCCCGGTCGGCACAACGACACCAACATCGACATCACGACGGTGTTCGAAGCCGTCGGCGCGTGCGCGGCGGGGAAGATGTCGTACGACGAGGTGCTCGAGATCGAACGTGCGGCGTGCCCCGGTGAGGGCGCATGCGGCGGAATGTTCACCGCGAACACGATGTCGAGCATCGCCGAGGCGATCGGCATGAGCCTGCTCGGTACGGCGTCGCCGCCGGCCGTCGACTCGCGTCGCGAAGGCGATGCGCGACGCGCCGGCGAAGCCGTCGTCAACCTGCTGCGTCTCGGAATCCGCCCGCGCGACATCATGACGAAGAAGGCGTTCGAGAATGCGATCGCCGTCGTCAGTGCACTCGGCGGTAGCACGAACGCGGTGCTTCACTTGCTCGCGCTCGCCAACGAAGCCGGCGTCGAGTTGTCACTCGACGACTTCAATCGCGTCGCGGCCAAAGTGCCGCACATCGCCGACACGAAGCCCGGCGGCAAGTACCACATGACCGACATCGACCGCATCGGCGGAGTGCCGGTGGTACTCAAGCACCTCCTCGACCACGGCCTGTTGCACGGCGACGTGATGACGTGTTCGGGCAAGACGATGGCCGAGAGCCTCGCCGAACTCAACCCGCCCGCTCCTGACGGCGACGTCGTGCACCCGGTGACGAATCCGATTCACGCCGAAGGCGGAATCAACGTGCTCACCGGATCGCTCGCGCCGAAGGGTTCGGTCGTGAAGGTGGCGGGACTGACGAAGGATCAGCTGAAGTTCGAAGGACCGGCACGAGTGTTCGACGGCGAGGACGGTGCCATGGCGGCGGTGATCGCCGGTGACATCAAGTCCGGCACGGTGATCGTCATTCGCTACGAGGGCCCGAAGGGCGGCCCCGGAATGCGCGAAATGCTCGCGGTCACCGGTGCGCTGAAAGGTGCCGGTCGCGGCGCCGACTGCGCGCTCATCACCGACGGACGGTTCAGCGGCGGCACATGGGGTTTCTGCATCGGTCACGTCGCACCCGAAGCCACCGACGGCGGCCCGATTGCTTTCGTGCAGGACGGCGACATCATTCGCATCGACGTCACGTCGAAGACGCTCGATCTGCTCGTCGACGACGCAACGCTCGCGGAGCGACGCAAAGGCTGGAAGCCGAACCCGCCGCGTTACACGAGCGGAGTGTTGGCGAAGTTCGCCAAGCTCGTGCAGGGCGCCGAGACCGGCGCCATCACGAACATCATTCAGTAGTTGCAGGCATGCTGAAAGCATGCTACATTCATGCCCATGGCTGCAATTCAGGTGAAAGACGTTCCAGCTCGGCTTCATGAGCAGGCCCGCGACCGTGCGTCAGAGCTCGACCTGACGTTGGGGGATTACGTGCTTTCCCTCATCCGTCACGACCTGCGGCGCGCGAAAGTGAAGTCGTGGCGTGAGGACTTGCTCAAGCGTCCGGTGGCGCATGTGTCCACGGACGCAATTCTTGAAATCATCCGCGAAGGTCGAGACGAACGGTGATTCTCGACGCCTCTGTCGGCGTTGAGATTGCACTAGGAACCGAATCCGGGCGCCGCGCGATTCTCCTCTTACCCGACGAGGTGTTCGTCCCCGAACTCTTCGTGACCGAAGTGCACCGCGTCCTACGACGATTTCGTGCAAGGAATGAGATCACCGACGGCATGGTTTCCGCTGCGAGGGCCTTCATAACGTCGCCGGCGCTGACCGTGCTTCCGGTTCATCATCTCGAAGACGACCTATGGAGACTCAGCGCCGCGGTAAGTGCCTATGACGCCCAGTACTTGGCACTTGCTCGTGCGTCCGGTGTGGCTCTGATGACCCGCGACAAGCGGCTCGGGTCGCACACGAACCTGGGTGTACAAATACTTCTTGTCGAT
Organism: Ilumatobacteraceae bacterium; assembly: GCA_044238425.1. Classification (GTDB taxonomy): domain Bacteria; phylum Actinomycetota; class Acidimicrobiia; order Acidimicrobiales; family Ilumatobacteraceae; genus F1-60-MAGs027. The sequence goes on along the minus strand of JBIIDI010000109.1, from coordinate 1,752 downwards.
TAGCGGCGGATTCGCTTCGGGAGACGCGTACCGACGAGGAGCAAGCCGAGCACGAGGGCGGTGACGAGCACGAACGACGTCGCAGTGCCGTCGTTGAACACGAAGCGGCGCACGAACATGCCGACGACGACGGTGACGATCCACAGCACGACACCGGTGCTCAGCGCACGCGGCATCTTCCACGCGCGCGCGCCGAGCCATGCGCCGACGAGTGCGATGAGAAACGGTGCAGCGGTCGTGAGGGTTCCCGAGACCGTTGCCGGTGATTCGTGATTGCGTCGTCCGACGACGACGAAAATGAAGATGCACGCGACGTCGAGAATGAACCGCAATCCGGCGACGCGGAACGGAACCGCCGGTGTCGCCACGATTACTGGCCTTCGTAGTACTCGCGTCCGAGATGGGTGATCTGTTCCTCACCCATCATCCAACGCAAGGTGTTCTTCAACTTCGTCAGCTGAATGAACAAGTCGTGCTCGGGGTACAGACCCTCGGCCACTTGCGGGCTCTTGTAATAGAACGACAGCCATTCCTGGATGCCGCCCATCTTCGCGCGTTGCGCGAGATCGGAGAACAGCACGAGGTCGAGCGCGAGCGGCGCGGCGAGGATGCTGTCGCGGCAGAGGAAGTCGACCTTGATCTGCATCGGGTAGCCGAGCCAACCGAAGATGTCGATGTTGTCCCAGCCTTCCTTGTTGTCACCACGGGGCGGGTAGTAGTTGATGCGCACCTTGTGGAAGACGTTGCCGTACAGCTCGGGGTACTTCTCGGGCTGCAGGATGTTCTCGAGCACGCCGAGCTTCGACTCTTCCTTCGTCTTGAAGTTCTCGGGATCGTCGAGCACTTCGCCGTCTCGGTTGCCGAGGATGTTGGTGGAATACCAACCCGACAAGCCGAGCATGCGGGCCTTCAGCATCGGTGCGATGACGGTCTTCACCATGGTCTGACCGGTCTTGAAGTCCTTGCCGCTGATCGCAACACCGCGCTCGATGGCAAGGTCGCGAAGAACTGGCGTGTCGACGGCGAGGTTCGGTGCGCCGTTGGCGAACGGGATTCCCTCGAGGATCGCCGCGTACGCGTAGAGCATCGACGGCGCGATCGTCGGGTCGTTGGCATCGATCGCCTTCTCGAAAGCGGCGAGGTCGCGGTGTGCCGGACCCGGTTCGATGAACTTCTCGGTGCTCGCGCACCAGATCATCACCATGCGCTCGACCTTGTTCGTGTCGCGGAAGCGGTGGATGTCCTCGCGAATGGCGTTGAGCATCGCCCGCTTGTCGACCGAGCCCATGACGTTGCCGGCATCGATGTTCTTCACGTACTGGCGATCGAAGGCGGCCTTCATCGGGCGAATCGAGCGCAACACGTCGGCGATGCCCTCGATGTGCTTCGGGCCCTCGAGCACGCCGGCGCGCTGGGCGGCGACGTAGGCGTCATCCGGGAACGGATCCCAGGCTCCCCAGACGATGTCGTCGAGCGAGGCGAGGGGGACGAAGTCCTTGATGAGCGGCGAGCGGTTGTCGGTGCGCTTGCCGAGGCGGATGGTGCCCATCTGGGTGAGCGAACCGACCGGGGCGGCAAGGCCGCGGCGGGCGAGTTCGACACCGGCGATGAGGGTGCTCGACACCGCTCCGAGCCCCACGGTGAGCACACCGAGCTTGCCGGTGGCGGGGGCGATCGTGCGAGGTGATGACTGCGAGGACGGGCTCATGAATGCTCCTTGGGCGCTCCGTATCGGAGGCTCGTCAAGCCTAT
>JBIIDI010000108.1:0-5558 GCA_044238425.1 Ilumatobacteraceae bacterium | reverse complement strand
CCTGCGCGTCGTTGCCGAATGACGTGCCGAGTGACGCGCCGAATGAAGATCCACCGCCGCACCCGGAGTTGATGATGCGTTACGTCTCCACGCGCGGTGAAGCACCGGTGCTCGGGTTCTCCGACGTGCTCCTCGCAGGCCTCGCCCGCGACGGTGGTCTCTACGTCCCCGACTCGTGGCCGAGCGTCGCCCACGCCCCGGCGTCGACGCCGTACGCGCGGCGCGCCGCGGACATCATGTTCCCATTCGTCGGTGACGACATTCCCCGCGACGTTCTCGCGCGCATGTGCGACGAGGCCTACGCGACGTTCCGGGATCCGGCAGTAGCGCCGTTGCGCGAACTCGGCGAGGGTCACCACCTCCTCGAGTTGTTCCACGGTCCGACGCTCGCCTTCAAGGACGTCGCGCTGCAGCTCGTCGGGAGACTCTTCGATCACGTGCTCGCGCAGCGCTCGCAGACCGCCACGATCATCGGTGCGACGAGTGGCGACACCGGTTCCGCGGCGATCGACGGCGTGCGCACGTGCGCGAACGTGTCGATCATCATCCTCTACCCGCTCGGGAGGGTGAGCGAGGTCCAGCGTCGGCAAATGACCACGGTCGACTCGCCGAACGTGCACGCGGTTGCGGTCGAGGGAACGTTCGACGATTGCCAGGATCTCGTGAAGGCGATGTTCAACGACACCGCGTTCCGCGACGCACACCGCCTCGCCGCCGTCAACTCGATCAACTGGGCTCGCGTCCTTGCACAGGTCGTCTACTACTTCACGGCGATCGAACAGCTCGACAGGGGGACGACGTCCTTCAGCGTGCCGACCGGCAACTTCGGCAACGTGCTCGCGGGATGGATCGCGCGACGCATCGGTGCCGACGTCGGTCATCTCATCGTCGGCTCGAACTCGAACGACATCCTCACCCGGTTCTTCGAGACGCAGAGCATGCAGACGCGCGACGTCGTTCCGACGCTCAGCCCGAGCATGGACATCCAGGTGTCGTCCAACTTCGAGCGGCTGCTCTTCGAAATGAACGACCGCGACGGTGCATTCACCGCGCGTCAACTCGCCGAGTTCCGTCGCACGGGACGACTCGACGTCGACGCCGAAAGTTACGGGCGCTGGGTTCGTCCGACGTTCCGCGGGCACCGGTGCAGCGACGACGAAACGATCGCGACGATTCGTCGCGTGTGGGAGGACCACGGCATCCTCATCGATCCGCACACGGCGATCGGCGTCGCCGCGGCAGAGGCGTGTCGTGACGCCGACGACGAGCAGATCGTCACGCTGGCGACGGCCCACCCGGCGAAGTTCCCCGACGCCGTGCATCGGGCGACGGGACGGACCCCCGAATTGCCCGCGCACCTCGCCGACTTGCTCTCCCGACCGGAGCGAACGTTCACCGTGGCGAATGATCTCGACGCGGTTCGTCGCGTCGTCGCCGAGCGCGCGCACGCCGGGACGTAGAAGCCGAACGTCACGCGCTCGCCGCGGGCGGTGCGTCGTCGGCAGGGTGCTATGCTGACAGTTGCTCGGATGCACCGAGCATGCCCTCGCTGTCACATTCGCTGACGCGCAGCATCATCCCCGGGCGTTGCTTGTCACCTGGACGCCCCGAAGAAAAGGAACACCGTGGCTGCACCACAACTGGGCCGTGCCCAACTTGAAGACAAAGATCGTGACGATCTCCTGAAAATTGCCGGAGCACTCGGTGTGAAGGGAGTGTCGCGGGCGAGCAAGGCGGAGCTCGTCGAGCGCATCCTCAGTGAGACGACTCCCGCCGAGCCGGCGCGCGAAGCGCGTGCGGACAAGCGCGCCGAATCGACGGACCGCCCGGCATCGGGATCGTCGTCCGGATCGAACGGCGGTTCGCGCAGCACGGCAGGGGAGACCCCGGCTGCAGCGTCGACGCGTCAGAGCCGCGAACAGGTGCTCGGCGCCGACGGCGAGCCGCTCGCCGACTGGGAAATCGAACTCGCCGAACACGAAGGCACGCCGATCGCCCCCGAGGCGCGGCGCGATTCCGACGGGCAGCGTCAGTCGCGTCGTGACGGCGGTCGTGACGGCGGTCGTGACGGTGGTCGTGACGGTGGTCGGGAAGGTAGTCGCGACGGTGGTCGGGAAGGTGGCCGCGACTTTCAGCAGCGTCACGACGGTGAACGTGGTCAGTTCCGTGACCGCACCTTCAACGATCAGCGCAACGCGCGCGGTCGTCGCCGTCGCGGTCGAGGTCGCGGTCGTGACGAAGGTCCGCAGGGTGACGATCGCTACGAGATCGACGGTCAGTTCGAGAGCAACGAACCGCAGAGCAACGAGCCCGTTGCCGTCGCCGGCTATCTCGACCTTCGCGACGAGGGTTACGGCTTCCTGCGCCTCAACGGTTTCCTGCCCTCGCGCACCGACTCGTACGTGTCGGTGCGGTTCACGCGCCAGTTCGGTTTGCGCAAGGGTGACTACGTCACCGGTCTCTCCCGTCCGGCCGGTCGCAACGAGAAGAACCCCGCGTTGCTCGAAGTGCACACGGTCAACGGCGAGGCTCCGGAAAAGGCGCGCAACCGTCCGAAGTTCGAGGATCTCACGCCGCTGTTCCCCGACAGCAAGTTGGGGCTGTCGACACCGAGCGATCCGGCGAACATGACGGCGCGCATCATCGACCTCATTGCGCCCATCGGAAAGGGTCAGCGCGGAATCATCGTGTCGCCGCCGAAGGCGGGCAAGACGACCGTCATGAAGACGATCGCCACGGCAATCGAGACGAATCATCCCGAGGTGAAGCTCATCGTCCTGCTCATCGACGAACGCCCGGAAGAAGTGACCGACATGCGTCGCACGGTGCGCGGCGAAGTCATCGCGTCGACGTTCGACCGTCCGTCCGAGGAGCACACGCAAGTCGCCGAACTCGCCCTCGAGAAGGCCAAGCGTATGGTGGAAAAGGGTGAGGACGTCGTCATCATCCTCGACGGAATCACCCGTCTCTCCCGCGCGTACAACCTCGCGGCTCCCGCGACCGGTCGCATCATGTCGGGTGGTATCGATGCCGGTGCTCTGTACCCGCCGAAGAAGTTCTTCGGTGCCGCGCGCAACATCGAGGAGGGCGGCAGTTTGACGATCCTCGCCACCGCACTCGTCGAGACGAACAGCCGCATGGACGAGGCGATCTTCGAGGAGTTCAAGGGAACGGGCAACATGGAGTTGCGCCTCGACCGCCGACTCGCCGAGCGCCGCATCTACCCGGCGATCGACGTCGATGCGTCGAGCACGCGACATGAGGAGCTTCTCTTCGATCGCAAGCAATTGCAGATGGTGTGGAAGCTGCGCCGCGTGCTCAGCGGTCTCGCCGCCGACGGCAACGCCGCACCCGGTCTCGAATTGCTCATCGATCGTCTGAAGACATTCAAGACGAACGACGAATTCCTCGCGGAAATCGCCAAGCAACCGTCGGCCTAGTGCGAGGTCGTTGCGGGATGCGGTCGTGATCGCCGACGGCGAGGCCGCGGCCGAGCGCCGACCGACCCTGCGGCTGCGCGCGGCAACGTCCTCGCTCGGCATCGACGACGAACCGCGCGAGGTCGAACTCGGGCGGGTCGGTGCAATCGTGCGCGGCCAACGTCTGTGGATCGATGCCACCGATTTCACCGAGCGCGATGCACTGCGCGCACTCGGCGCGGCACTTCTCTGGGCCGTGCGCAACGGCACCGAGGGCATCGGTGTCATCGCCCGCGACCACGCCGGAGTCCTCGCCCGACAGTCGGACTATTTCTCGCTCCCCGTCGAGGTGTTCACGGTGGGTGAACGCGGCGTCGCTCCCGCCGTGCGCGCCGCGCACGAGCGTGTCGAACCGCGCGGCGACCATCTCGTGTTCGCAGAAAACGTCCGCCGGGCACGCGCCGACGTCGTCATCGAACACGGTGTCGTGTCCGGTGAGGTTCTCGGGCTCGAGGTGTGCCGTGTCGTCGACGAGGACGGCAAGCCGCGCTTGCGCGTCGGGGTCGGTGCGCACGATCGTGAGACTTTCCAGATGGTGCACGGTGACGATGCCGACGTCACGCAACTCGCACGGGTCGTCGCCGAGGTCGCCGATTTCCGTCGGGATCCGGCGCAACGGCATCCGCTCGCGCGACTCGCATCGGAGCGGGCGCTTCGCCACCGTGCGCTCGTCGATCCGCAGCGCGTGGGAATGCGTGATCTGCAGTCGATTGAGCCGCCGGTGCGCCGCGACAACGTGAAAGATCCCGTTCCGTGCTGTGCCACGGGCACGGGCATCGACGGACGCGGGGCGCTCGTCGTCTTCGCCGGCGGGTTGGAGCCGATTCTGCTGCCGTTCGCGGCGGATGCGATCGACCGTGTCGATCGGTCGGCGGAATTGATCGTCGCGACGACGGAGAAGTCGACGTTGCCGACGATCGCGCAACTCGCGGCGTCGATGCGGCGCGCCGTCACGTTCGTGCACGCCTAGCCTGAACGCGTGCGTCAACGGCTCGCCGCGATTCTCGCGGACTACGCACGTCTCGAGGCGAGTCTCGCGTCCCCCGACGTGCTGTCCGACCAGACGAAGCTGCGCGACGCGTCGCGGCGTTACAAGCAGATGGGCCCGCTCGTCGCCTGCATCCGCGAGTACGACGACGTCCAGTCGACGCTCGAGGTTGCGCGCGAACTCATCGACGGAGCAACCGGTGCCGAGCGCGAGGCACTCGATGCCGAACGTGTCAACGCGCAGCAGCGGCTCGAGCAGATCGAGGAGCGCCTGAGAATCCTGCTCATTCCGCCCGATCCGAACGACGGCAAGAACCTCATGCTCGAAGTCCGCGGTGCCGAAGGTGGCGAGGAGGCGAACCTGTTCGCCGGCGAGCTCCTCGACATGTACCGCGCGTATTGCACGCGGCAGGGTTTCGGGTTCGAAGTGCTGCAGATGGACCGCTCGCCGATGGGTGGCGTCAACCAGGCGACCGTGCTCGTGAAGGGTGAGGATGCGTGGAACAAGCTGCGCTTCGAGGGCGGACCGCACCGCGTTCAGCGCGTTCCCGTCACCGAGAGCGCGGGGCGCATCCACACGTCGTCGGCAACCGTCACCGTCATGCCGGAGGCCGAGGAAGTCGATCTCCACATCGACGAGCGCGACCTGCAGATCGACGTGTACCGCGCGGGCGGTCCCGGCGGTCAGGGAGTGAACACGACCGACTCGGCGGTGCGCATCACCCACAAGCCGAGCGGTGTCGTCGTCGCGATGCAGGACGAACGCAGTCAGTTGCAGAACCGAATCAAGGCGATGCAAGTGCTGCGCACGCGGCTCCTCCAGAAGATGGAAGACGAGCGGGAAGCCAAGGCGTCCGCCGAGCGCCGGGCGCAGGTCGGCAAGGGTGGTCGTGGCGAGAAGATCCGCACGTACAACTACAAGGAGAACCGGATCACCGATCACCGCATCGGCTTCACCCTGTACCAATTGCAGGACGTGCTCGCAGGGAACCTCGACCCGGTCATTGACGCACTCACCCTCGAGTACCAGGCCGAGCGGCTCGCCGAGCAGGTGAGCGTCGGCGACCCCGCCTGATGCGCACGGTGTGACGC
>JBIIDI010000107.1:0-5576 GCA_044238425.1 Ilumatobacteraceae bacterium | reverse complement strand
CCGACGAGCGAGTTGCAGGGCGGCGATCCGGCGCACAACGCGGCGATCGTGCGGCGGATCTTCGCCGGCGAGGCAGGGGAGCTGCGCGCTATCCGCGACACGGTCGTGCTCAATGCGGCTGCGGCGTTGCGCGTTGCAGGCGTGCACGACGGATGGTCGGAGGCGATCGATGCGGCGCGTCACGCGATCGATTCGGGTGCCGCCGCACAGCGACTCGATTCCTTCGTCGACGCGAGCAATACGCTGGCGCCGTGACGACGATCCGCGTTCCGGCGAGCAGCGCCAACCTCGGCGCCGGTTTCGATGCCCTCGGCATGGCGCTGTCGATCCACTTCGACTGCGGCATCTGCGACGACGACACACCGAAGGATGCCCGGATCTGCGACGAGCGACATCCGGCGACCGTCGCGTTCCACGCCGCCGGAGGGACCGGCAAGTTGTGGGTACGCGACGGAATTCCGATGGGCCGCGGTCTCGGGTTCAGCGGTGCCGCGCGCGTCGGCGGTGCGCTCGCTGCCGTGATGCAGAGTGACGGCATCGACGTGGCGCGTTCCGACGCGGGACGTCGGCGCGCATTCGAGGTGGCTCTCGAGCTCGAGGGGCATCCGGACAACGCCGCCGCATCGGCGTTCGGCGGAGTGGTGGCGTGTGCCGGACGCGACGTCGTCGTCGTGCCTGCTGCACTGAAGCCGTCGATCGTCGTGTGGATCCCGACGTCCACTACGACTTCGACGAAGGAGTCGCGCACGAAGTTGTCGCCCACGGTGAGCCTCAATGACGCGGTGTTCAATCTCTCCCGCGCGGCGTTGCTCGTCGCTGCGTTCGCCGCCGGTGACCACACCGTGTTACGCGAAGCGACCCGCGACCGCCTGCACCAGGACGTGCGGCTCGCGCTCGTGCCCGACACCCGTGCGGCGCTGCACGCCGCACTCGAGGCCGGTGCGTGGGGTGCGTGGCTGTCGGGGTCGGGTCCGACGATGGCGTGCGCATGCGCGCCCGGCGACGTGTCGCGCATCCAGGCGGTGATGCCTGCCGGCGGCGACGTGCGCGTCACCTCGATCGACGACCTCGGTGCGACAGTTGGCTGACCCTTTGGGTCAGCCAATGAGTAGACACGGTTGACCCTTCGGATCAACCAACAGGTAGACACGGCTGACCCTTCGGGTCAACCGAAATACCTCCGTACACCCCTTCGTCACGGTGGAGCCATGCACTTCACCATCAGTTGCGATACCTGCACCATGCGTGACTCCCACGCCTGCTCCGACTGCATCGTGCCGATGCTGTGCGGCGAAAGTCCCGACGGGGCGATCGTCTTCGACATCGAGGAGATGCGCACGATCAACGTCATGGCGAAGGTGGGTCTCGTGCCTACGCTTCGTCACCATGTTGACGAGCGGGTCGAACGACACGGCTGACACGCCCGTCAACACGGCTGACACGCCCGTCAACACGGCTGACACGCCCGTCAACACGGCTGACACGCCCGTTAACACGGCGCATGCCGGAACCGGCAGTGAGTCGCGTCGCGCCCGGCGTCGAGCCGCACGGCGGGCGCGGGCCGGTGTGCTCGACCCCGTCGCGTACACCGAGACACTGCGCCAACTCATCATCGACGCCGGTGCGCACCGCGTCGGGGTGACCGACGCAGAGCCGTTGGTTCGTGCGCGTCGCGCGCTCGAGACGCGTCGCGCCGCCGGGCTTGCCGACGACATGCACTTCACCTACGGCGATCCGCAGAGGTCGACGACCCCGACACTGCACGTGCCGGATGCGCGATCGATCATCGTCGCTGCACTGCACTACGCCGAGACCGAACCAGGTGCAGGCGAAACTCGTAATGGCGCCACTGCGCGAGACGACTCGCACGGCGGTGACGTACCGGGTCGCGTCGCACGGTACGCATGGCGCGACTACTACGGCCTGCTGCGCGAATCGTTGCGAGTGGCGGCACATCGGCTGCACGTGGATGGCTTCCGGGCGACGGTGTTCGCCGACGACAACGCGATCGTCGACAGGGAGGTGGCGTACAAGGCGGGCATCGGTTGGTACGGCAAGAACGCGAACCTGCTCGTTCCCGGTGCGGGGAGTTGGTTCGTACTCGGATGCCTCGTCACCGATGCCGAACTTGCGCCGCACGCGACACCCGTGGCGAACGGGTGCGGAACGTGCCGACGGTGCATCGATGCGTGCCCGACCGGGGCGATCGTCGCCGACGGGGTCATCGATGCGCGGCGATGCCTCGCGTGGATCCTGCAGAAGCCCGGTGTGATCGACGAGACGTTGCGCCGCGCGATCGGTGACCGGATGTACGGCTGCGACGATTGTCAGGACTCGTGCCCGCCGAGCGTGCGCTCGCTTGCGCGGGCGCCATCGGCGGCGCAACCGGTCGCGGTGACGCTGCGCACGACCGTGCCCGTGCTCGCATTGCTCGACGACGATGACGCCGGGGTGCTGCGTCGCGTCGATCGCTGGTACGTCGCCGACCGCGACCCGCGCTGGGTGCGGCGCAACGCCCTCGTCGTGCTCGGCAACGTGGTGCGACCCGGTGACGAGGCGGCGGTGGGCGTTCTGCGACGCTATGCAGATGGTGACGACGAGCTTCTTGCGGATCACGCGCGCTGGTCGCTCGCGGAGATAGCCGCGCGATGAAGCATCTTCTCGTTACGAACGACTTTCCCCCAAAGGTTGGCGGAATTCAGAACATGCTGTGGGAGATGTGGCGACGCCTGCCGCCCGACTCCTTTGCCGTGCTCACGTCGCCGTACCGCGGGGCGGCCGAGTTCGATGCCCGTCAGCCGTACCGCGTCGAACGCATTCGGGAGAAGGTGCTGCTTCCTCATCCGGGAGTGGTCCGGCGCATCGAGGCTCTCGTGCGCGACGTCGGCGCCGAGCACGTCGTGCTCGATCCTGCATTGCCGCTCGGGCTGGTCGGTCCGCACCTGTCGGTTCCGTATTCGGTGGTCGTACACGGAGCGGAAATCGTCGTGCCCGGTCGACTGCCCGTCGGACGGGCCCTGTTGTCGCGTGTGTTGCGCGGCGCCACCCACGTCTTTGCGAGCGGCACGTATCCCGCGCGTGAAGCCGAGCGAGCGGCACGCAGGAGCTTGCCGATCGTGCTCGTGCCACCGGGTGTCGATGCGCAGCGCTTTGCCCCACCGACCCCCGAAGTGCGCGCGGCGACGCGCACGCGTCTCGGCGTGGCGCCCGACGAACTGCTCGTCGTCGGTGTGAGTCGTCTCGTGCCGCGCAAGGGATTCGACGTCACGATCCGGGCCGTTATCGCCGCACGACGCCTCGGTCACCCGGTGCGACTCGTCATCGCCGGTGCCGGTCGCGACGCCAAGCGTCTCCGACAGATCATCGACTCCGAGCGCGCACCGGCCGCCCTGCTCGGTCGCGTTGCCGACGACGATCTTGCGGCGCTGTACGGATCGGCCGACGTCTTTGCGATGTTGTGTCGCAACCGATGGGCCGGACTTGAACAAGAGGGGTTCGGCATCGTGTTCGCCGAGGCGGGGGCGTGCGCCGTGGCGTCGCTCGCCGGACGCAGCGGTGGTTCGGCCGATGCGGTCATCGACGGTGAAACGGGCATCGTCGTCGACGAACCCGGCGACGCCGACGTGGTCACCGCCGCACTGGTGCGTCTGCTCGAGGACGCGACCCTGCGTCGGACCATGGGTGCGCGGGCCCGGCAGCGAGCCATCGAGGATTTCGCCTACGACGACATGGCCCGTCGACTCGGTCGGGCACTCGGTGTGCCGATGTAGGGTGAGGTCGATGATCGACTCCGCAACCGACACCGCATTCGTCGCTGCATCACCCGAGCACTGCCTCGCCGTTGCCATCGACTTCGCGCGGTATCCCGAGTGGGCACCCGACGTGAAAGACGTGCGGATTGTCGACACCGATGCGGTGGGGCGGGCGACGAAGGTTGAGTTCCGGGCGAGCGCGCTCGGCCGCAGCACGCACTACACGCTCGCGTACGACTACTCGCAGGCACCGCGCCGTGTCACCTGGTCGCTCGTCGACGGCGACATCATGCGCCTCGTCGACGGCGCGTACACGTTCGAAGCCGAGGGTTCGGGAACTAAGGTCACCTATTCGCTGGCGATCGAACTCGTCGTACCGCTGCCCGGTTTCGTCAAGCGGCGCGCCGAAGTGCGCATCCTCAATTCGCTGAAGGAACTGAAGAACCGCGCCGAAGCCTGACACCGTCGTGCGCGCGGTCGGAATCGACGTCGGCGGCACGAAGTGTCGTTGCCTTCTCATTGAATTCGACGGCGACCTGAGCACGGTCCGCGCGTCGGACGTGCGCGTCACCGTGCTCGCCGACACCAAAGTCGACACGCCGGCTGACGCAACCCTCGTCGACGTCATTGCCCGTCTCATCGACGATTGCGGCCCCGTTGATGCGGTGGGAGTCGGTCTGCCGGGTCTCGTCACGAGCGAGGGCGTCGTTCGCACATCGCCGCACCTTGCATGGGTGGGCGACTGGGACGCCGCGGGAGAACTCTCGCGGCGCGCGCAGCGCCCGGTCGTCGTCGACAACGACGCAACATGTGCCGCCGTTGCCGAATGGATGCTCGGTGCCGGTGGGCGTTGCGACGACATGTGGCTCGTCACGCTGGGCACGGGAATCGGCGGCGGCCTCATCAGTGGTGGCGAAGTGCGTCGCGGTGCACACGGCCACGCCGGCGAGATCGGACACATCCACCTCGGAGGAGTCGCGCCCGGTGATCGCGACGTCGAGTGTCCGTGCGGACAGCGCGGATGCTGGGAAGTCTTTGCGTCGGGTGCGGCACTGGCCCGCCGCGCCGGGTGCGCAAGCGGTGAAGAGGTCGTGGCGCGCGTACGCGCCGGTGACGCAGCGGCGCGAGAGGCGCTCGCCGACTGGGCCGATGCGGTGGCGCGCGGGCTGGCGATGCTCGTCAACGTCACCGATCCCCGGCGCATCGTCATCGGCGGCGGCATCAGCGAGGCGGCCGACGTCATCCTCGATCCGATTCGACGCGCGATGCCGCGGTACTGCTACGGATGGCCGGCGCGCGAATTGCCCGACGTCGTCGCTGCGTCCCTCGGTGCGCGAGCGGGCGCGCTCGGTGCGGCACTGCTCGCAGGGATAGTTTGACGGCGTGGAATTTCGCCGCATCAGCAACCTTCCGCCGTACGTCTTCACGATCATCAACAACCTGAAGATCGCGTCGCGTCGCGACGGCATCGACGTCGTCGACCTCGGGTTCGGAAATCCCGACATTCCGTCGCCGCAAGTTGCCGTCGACAAACTCGCCGAAGCGGCGCACAACCCGCGCAACCACCGCTACTCGCTGTCGCGCGGACTTCCGAAGCTGCGCGAGGCAATGGCGGCAATGTACGAGCGGAACTTCGGCGTGAAGCTCGACCCCGAACTGCAGATCACGAACACAATCGGTGCCAAGGAAGGCTTCAGTCACCTCATGTGGGTGTTGCTCGACCGCGGCGACGCGGCGATCGTGCCGAGCCCCAGTTATCCGATCCACATTTTCGGTCCCGTATTCGCCGGAGCAGACCTTCGCCAGATCCCGATGCGCAGCCAG
>JBIIDI010000106.1:0-5819 GCA_044238425.1 Ilumatobacteraceae bacterium | reverse complement strand
GAGTTCACCTCGATGCGACCGCGATTCGAGGCCGCCTTCGCGCCGTTCGTCGCCGCGCCGTCGGCAAAGGCGGCCACTCCGTCCGCTCGCGCGGCGCGGCGTGCGGATGCGCCCGGCGATGCGCCGACAACGGGGGCGGCAGTGACACCGGCGATCACGGCGGTGTCCGTGACGGACGAGGCAGCACTCGTTGCGCATCTCGGTGCCGATGCAACGGGACCACTCGTCGTCGCGGCGCAATGGGACGGCGAACCCGGTCGCAGCGCGATGCTGTGCCTTGCGGTCCTGCCACTTGTCGCGGGTTCCGCATCGGCGGTTGGTGCGACCGGTCGCGTCGCCGTCGTCGACGGTCGCGACGTTGTAACGGTGGCCGGCGTTCTCGTCGCGGCGGCGGAGATCGTCGCCCACGACGCGCGTGCAACCCTGCGCGGTCTGCTGCGCCTCGGCGTCGATCTGCGCAACGTGGGATTCGATACCGCGATCGCGGCGTACCTCGTCGATGCGTCGCTCGGCGATTACGCGCTGTCGCACGTCGCCGAGCGACTCCTCGGTGACGCGCCGGCGGCGGCAGGCGAGTCGGCACCCGCGTCGGGGACGTCGGGAACCCTGTTCGTCGATGCCGATCTGTCGGTGGCCCGCGAGCGCGCCGCCGCCGATGCGGCCATGGTCGCGCGTCTCGTTCCCGCGTTGCGTGCCGCGCTCGACAGCGAGGGGGTTGCCGCGCTGTACCGCGACATCGAAAATCCGCTCATCGGCGTGCTTGCGCGCATGGAGCACGTCGGCATCGGTGTCGACGTTGCGCGACTGCGGGGTGTCGGCGAGTCGTTGACGGAGAAATGTGCGGCACTCACCGCCACGCTTCACGCCGTCGCCGGTCGCGACTTCAACCTCAATTCGCCGACCCAGCTGCGCACGATCCTGTTCGACGAGCGCGGGTTGAAGGGGAGCAAGAAGACGAAGCAGGGGTACAGCACCGACGCGGCATCGTTGGAGAAGCTGCGCGACGAATGGCCCGAGTTCATCGATCCGCTGCTGCGCTACCGCGAGGTGGAGAAGTTGCGCAGCACCTACGCCGAGGGACTCCTGCACGCCGTCGACGACGACGGTCGGATCCACGCCACGTTCAACCAGACGGTGGCGCGCACCGGACGATTGTCGAGCGACCGTCCGAACCTGCACAACATTCCCGTGCGTACCGAAGAAGGCCGTCTGTTCCGCGAGGCATTCGTTCCCGCCGCGGGGTGCGAGTTCCTCGTCGCCGACTACAACCAGATCGAATTGCGGTGCATCGCCCATCTCGCCGACGATCCGGGTCTCATCGCTGCATTCGTCGAGGGTCGTGACGTGCACCGATCCGTGGCGGCGCAGGTGTTCGACGTCGAGCCCGACGAGGTGACGCCCGACCAGCGTTCGCAGGCGAAGATGGTCTCGTACGGCCTGGCCTACGGCATGGAGGCGTACGGGCTCGCGCAACGACTGTCGATCGGCGTGTCCGAAGCGGCCGAGATTCTCGACGCGTACTTCGACGCATTCCCGCGCGTCAAGCAGTTCATGAACGACACCGTCGCCGAGGCGACGCGACGCGGTTACACTGAGACACTCTTCGGTCGGCGTCGTCCGATACCGGAACTACAGAGCGATCAGCGCGCAGTGCGGTTGGCGGGGCAGCGCATGGCGATGAACGCCGGAATCCAGGGACTTGCCGCCGACATCTTCAAGGTGGCGCTCATCGGCATCGACGAGCGCCTCGCCGCGGGCGGTCTCGCCTCCCGCATCGTGCTTCAGGTCCACGACGAGGTGATCGTCGAAGTACCGCACGCCGAGCGCGCGGCGGTCGGTCCGCTCGTCCTCGACGTCATGCACGGTGCGGCGACGCTGCGGGTGCCCCTCGAGGTGAACGCCGCATGGGGGGAGAGTTGGGCGGCGGCGAAGGTAGCCTGACCGTTCCCGCCCACGCGGGAGTCCCATCCCTACTCACACATCACAACGAGATTCACCCGTGTCCGACACCACCCTTCTCCCATCGGCCTCGATGGGCTCATTCGACAGCAACGGCAATTACATTCCCCGCAAGGTCACCGAGCGCGACGCATCGTTCGCCGACGAACTCGCCGGCACCTTCGTCAGCTTGAAGGAAGGAAGTCTCGTCACCGGCACCGTCGTGCGGATCATGCGCGAAGAGGTGCTCCTCGAGATCGGATACAAGACCGAAGGCGTCATCCTCGCCCGCGAGCTGTCGATCCGTCAGGACGTCGACCCGCACACCGTCGTCAAACTCGGCGACAAGATCGAGGCGCTCGTCCTCACGCTCGAGGACAAGGAAGGCCGACTGCTGCTCTCCAAGAAGCGCGCCCAGTACGAGCGCGCATGGGGCGACGTCGAACGCATCAAGAACGAGGGCGGAATCGTCGAGGGTCTCGTCATCGAGGAAGTGAAGGGCGGTCTCATCGTCGACATCGGTCTGCGCGGCTTCCTGCCCGCATCGCTCGTCGAGTTGCGCCGCGTGCGCGAGCTCACGCCGTACGTCGGTCAGCGCATCCAGGCGAAGATCCTCGAGCTCGACCGCAACCGCAACAACGTCGTGTTGTCGCGCCGCGCCGTGCTCGAAGAGACGCAGAAGGAGAACCGCGACGGTTTCCTCGACAACCTGAAGGTCGGCGAGGTGCGCAAGGGTCGCGTCTCGAGCATCGTCCAGTTCGGTGCGTTCGTCGACCTCGGTGGCATGGACGGTCTCATCCACGTGTCGGAACTGTCGTGGAAGCACGTCGAGAACCCCGCCGACGTCGTCAAGGTTGGCGACGAGGTCGAGGTGAAGGTGCTCGAAATCGACAACGAGCGCGAGCGCATCAGCCTGTCGCTGAAGGCGACTCAGCCCGACCCGTGGCAGGAGTTCGCCTCCACCCACGCGGTGAACGAGCTCGTCTACGGCCGAGTGTCGAAGATCGTGCCGTTCGGTGCGTTCGTCCAGGTGGGCGACGGCATCGAGGGTCTCGTCCACATCTCCGAAATGTCGACGCACCACGTCGAGGCACCCGAGCAAGTCGTCACGCCCGGTGAGGAGCTGTGGGTGAAAATCATCGATCTCGATCTCGCACGACGCCGCATCAGCCTCTCGATCAAGCAGGCGGCCGAGGGTGGCGAACTCGCCGCCGAATACCGCGACCAGTTCAAGATCGACGACCAGGGCAACTGGGTCGGCACCGATGACGCCACGCGCGAAGCCGCCTGGTCCGACATGTACGAGGCGGGCGGCCAGCCCACCGAGTGATTCTCGTCGGCCTGACCGGGGGAATCGGGTCGGGCAAATCGTCCGTCTCCACCCGATTGGCAGCTCTCGGGGCGGTCGTCGTCGATGCCGACGCCATCGTGCACCGGCTCCAGCGCCCGGGAACCGACGTTCACGCGGCCATCGTTCGGCGGTTCGGGGAGAGCGTGCTCGACACCGAGGGTCACCTCGTTCGCCCGCGACTCGCGGCGATGGTCTTCGGCGATGCCGGTGCCCTCGCCGATCTCAATGCGATCGTCCATCCGGCGGTGGCCCGCGAGATGAACGGCCAGGTCGATGCGCAGCGGTCGACGGACAACGTCGTCGTTCTCGACATTCCGTTGCTCGTGGAGAATCCGCGAATCGGTCTGTGCGGAACCCTCGTCGTTGATCTCGACGAGGAGAATGCCGTGCGCCGACTTGTCGAACAGCGCGGCTATCTGGCTGACGACGCACGCGCCCGCATCGCGAAGCAGGCGACACGTACGGCGCGGCGTGCGATCGCCGACTGGATCATCGACAACTCCGGTGATCGTGCCGTGTTGCAGCACGAGGTTGATGCAGCCTGGCGGTGGATGACGTCACTACCGCCCGCCGGTCCGGATGCCGGGCGCCGGCGATGAGCGACGGCGACCAGCGTTTTCGGGTCGTTTCGTCGTACGAGCCCGCGGGTGACCAACCGACGGCGATCGCCGGCCTCGCGGCGGGGATCGACGCCGGTGAACGTTTCCAGACGCTTCTCGGAATCACCGGCTCGGGAAAGTCGGCCACCATCGCGTGGACGATCGAGAAGGTGCAGCGACCGACGCTCATCCTTGCGCCGAACAAGAGTCTCGCCGCGCAGCTCGCGCAGGAGATGCGCGAGTTCTTCCCGAACAATCGCGTCGAGTACTTCGTGTCGTACTACGACTACTACCAACCCGAGGCGTACATCCCGTCGAGTGACACGTTCATCGAGAAGGACTCGTCGATCAACGACGAGATCGATCGTCTGCGTCATTCGGCGACGGCGGCACTTCTCACGAGACGCGACGTCATTGTCGTCGCGTCGGTGTCCTGCATCTACGGCATGGGCAACCCCGACGAGTACCGGGGTCACCTCGTCGAGCTGCATTGCGGCGTCGACTACGACATGCAATCGATCCTGCGCCGCCTCGTCGACCTGCAGTACGAGCGCAACGACACGGCCCTCGGCCGCGGCAACTTCCGCGTGCGCGGCGACACGGTCGAGGTGCACCCCGCCTACGAGGAGTTCGTCACGCGAATCGAGATGTTCGGGGACACCGTCGACAGAATCACGGTGATCAACCCGGTCACGGGGGAGACGATCGAGTCGCCGGCGTCGACGGTCATCTTTCCCGCGACTCATTACGTGGCGTCCGAGGAGCGGATGAAGTCGGCGATGACGAAAATCGAGGCGGAACTGGCCGACCGCCTCGCCTGGTTCGAGTCGCGCAACCAGCTCCTCGAGGCGCAACGTCTGCGGATGCGCACGCGGTACGACCTCGAGATGATGGCGGAGATGGGCTACTGCAACGGCATCGAGAACTACTCGATGCACATCGACGGTCGTACGTTCGGCGAACCCCCGTTCACCCTGCTCGATTACTTCCCGGACGACTACCTTCTCGTCATCGACGAGAGCCACGTCGCGGTGCCGCAGCTGCACGGTCAGTTCGCCGGTGACCGCAGCCGCAAGGACACCCTCATTGAGCACGGATTCCGTTTACCAAGTGCGCGTGAAAACAGGCCGCTGCAATTCGACGAGGTGATGGAGCGCATCCACCAGTGCATCTTCATGTCGGCGACCCCCGGTGACTTCGAGCTCCGACACAGCTCGAAGATCGTCGAGCAGATCGTTCGCCCGACCGGTCTCGTCGATCCCGAGATCGTCGTGAAGCCGACCAAGGGCCAGATCGACGACATCATCGTGCAGGTGCAGGGCCGGGTGGCCAAGGGCGACCGCATTCTCGTCACCACGTTGACGAAGAAGATGGCCGAGGATCTCACCGACTACCTCGTCGAACAGGGATTGCGGGTGCGGTACTTGCACTCGAACATCGACACAATCGAGCGCATCGAGATCCTCCGTTCGCTGCGATTGGGGGAGTTCGACGTGCTCGTCGGCATCAACCTGTTGCGCGAGGGTCTCGACCTTCCCGAAGTGTCGCTCGTGGCGATCCTCGATGCGGACAAGGAAGGTTTCCTGCGCAGCGAGACGTCGCTCATCCAGATGATCGGACGCGCGGCACGAAACGTCGACGGCCAGGTGATCATGTACGCCGACAAGCGCACGAAGGCGATGGACGCCGCGATCTCCGTCACCAACGACAGGCGCAACCGGCAACTTGCCTACAACGTCGAACACGGCATCAACCCGCAGACGATCCGCAAGGCCGTGGGCGACATCCTGTCGATGCTGCGACCGGAGTCGACGTCGAACGTGCCGAACCTGTCGGACAAAGCGGCGCGAACGCGCAGGAAGGTCGACGTCGAGTCGATGGCCCAATCCGATCTCGAACGCCTCGTTCTCGTGCTCGAGGACGAGATGAAC
>JBIIDI010000016.1:0-20139 GCA_044238425.1 Ilumatobacteraceae bacterium | reverse complement strand
GGGGCTCATCTACGAGGGATTCCGCGTGCTGCCGTTCTCGTGGGCACTCGAGACGCCGTTGTCGAATTCCGAGACGCGCATGGACGACACCTACAAGCAGGTGCAGGACCCGGCGCTCACCGTCGGCTTCCTGCTCGAGTCGGGTGAGCGACTCCTTGCGTGGACGACGACGCCGTGGACCCTGCCGTCGAACCTCGCCCTCGCCGTGTCGCCCGACGTCGATTACGGCGTTTACGAACGTGACGGCGTTCGTTGGGTGCTCGCCGAGGCGCGGCGTGCGGCGTACGAGCGCGAACTCGAGGGTGCCGAGCACGTCGCGACGCTGCGCGGCTCCGATCTCGTCGGGCGCTGCTACACGCCGTTGTTCGACTACTTCGCCGACCGTGTCGATGCCGGTGCCGGTGCATTCCGCGTTCTCGCCGGCGACTTCGTCACCGTCGAGGACGGCACCGGTGTCGTTCACTTGGCCCCGGGTTTCGGCGAGGACGACCAACGCGTGTGCGCCGACGCGGGCATCGAACTCGTCGTACCGGTCGACTCGCGCGGTCGCTTCACCGCCGAGGTGCGCGATTACGTCGGACAGCAGGTGTTCGAGGCGAACCCGGCGATCATCCGCGCGTTGAAGGAGCGCGGTGTCGTGCTGCGCCACGAGACCTACGACCACTCGTACCCGCACTGCTGGCGCACCGGAACACCGCTCATCTACAAGGCGGTGAGCTCGTGGTTCGTGAAGGTGACGGCGATCAAGGAGCGGATGCTCGAGCTCAACGAGCGCATCACGTGGGTGCCCGAGCACATCAAGCACGGCAGTTTCGGCAAGTGGTTGGAGAACGCCCGCGACTGGACGATCAGCCGCAACCGCTTCTGGGGATCGCCCATTCCGGTGTGGCGCAGCGACGATCCGAACTATCCGCGCATCGACGTGTACGGCAGCATCGCCGAACTCGAGCGCGACTTCGGCACGACGGTGACCGAACTGCACCGCCCCGAAATCGATTCGCTCGTGCGCCCGAATCCCGACGACCCGACCGGCCGCTCGATGATGCGCCGGGTGCCCGAGGTGCTCGACTGCTGGTTCGAGAGCGGCTCGATGCCCTTTGCCCAGGTGCACTACCCGTTCGAGAACCGCGAATGGTTCGAGGCGCACTACCCGGGCGATTTCATCGTCGAATACATCGGCCAGACGCGCGGCTGGTTCTACACGTTGCACGTGCTCGCCACGGCCCTGTTCAACCGCCCGGCGTTCTCGAGTTGCGTCAGCCACGGCATCGTCCTCGGTGACGACGGCCAGAAGATGTCGAAGAGCCTGCGCAACTATCCCGACCCGATGAAGGTGTTCGACACCTACGGCGCCGACGCGATGCGCTGGTACCTCGTGTCATCGTCGATCCTGCGCGGATCGGACTTCGCCGTCACCGAGGACGGCATTCGCGACACCGTGCGACAGGTCATCCTGCCGTTGTGGAATTCGTGGTACTTCCTCTCGCTGTACGCGAATGCCGCGGGCACCACGGGTCGTGTCGACACCTCGAGCACCGACGTTCTCGATCGCTACGTCCTCGCCAAGACCCACGAGCTCGTGCGCGACACGACGGCGGCGTTCGAGCGCAATGACCTGTTCGATGCATCGGCACGGGTGCGCACCTTCCTCGATGCGCTGACGAACTGGTACATCCGCCGCTCGCGCGACCGTTTCTGGGCCGGCGACCAGGCGGCGATCAACACTCTGCACACCGTGCTCGACGTCGTGTGCCGCGTGGCGGCTCCGTTGCTGCCGCTGACGACCGAGGCGATCCACCGCGATCTCACGGGTGAGCGCAGCGTGCACCTGCGCGACTGGCCGACGGTCGCCGAGGTCGCTGCCGACGACGATCTCGTCGCGGCGATGGATCTCGTACGCGACGTGTGCTCGGCGGTCCTGTCGGTGCGAAAGGCGCACTCACGACGCGTGCGCCTGCCGCTGTCGCGGGTGGTCGTCGCGGCGCCGAGCGCCGACATCCTGCGCCCGTTCGAACGGATCATCGCCGACGAGGTGAACATTCGCGACGTCGTCCTGTCGACCGATCTCGATGCGCATGCGCGACGCGAACTCGTCGTCACCCCCGCGGTGCTCGGTCCGCGACTCGGCTCGTCGACGCAGAAGGTGATCACCGCGGTGAAGTCGGGCGCGTGGACCCGCGACGCGGACGGCAACGTCGTCGCCGGCGGCATCACCCTCAACGAGGGCGAATATGCGCTGCGGCTCGTCGCAGTTGCCGACGCATCATCGGCGTCGGCGACGCTGTCGGACGGCTCGGGGATCGTCGTCGTCGACATCGCCGTGACGCCGGAACTGCAGCGGGAAGGCACGGCCCGGGACCTCATCCGCCTCGTCCAGCAGGCCCGTCGCGACGCGGGTTTGCACGTCTCGGATCGGATCACGGTGAGCTTGGGCGTGCCAGCCGAGGTACACGAAATCGTGACGGAGCACCGCGCAATGATCGTTGCGGAGACCCTTGCGAACGACATCGTCTTCGTCTCCGGACGCCCGACGAATGCGACCCTGGAGGAGGAAGCCGTCTTCGTGGGGGTGGAACGGCTACCGTGACGGGGTCCCGTGACGCCCGGTCACGGTGGTGAACGTCACTCAAGGGGAGACCACGATGGCAGCATCCAAGGCTCGTCCACGCCGGTCGACGCCGGCGCGCCGGTCCGGGTCCGCGGCCAAGCGCGCAGGGTCGGGCGCAAAGAAGGCATCCGGCAAGAAGTCCGGCAAGAAGCCGTCATCGAAGAAGGCAGCGGCAAAGAACGCAGCGGCGAAGAAAGCGGCGGCGCGGCAGGCTGCGGCGAAGAAGCTCGCCGCGAAAAAGGCGGCTGCGCGCAAAGCACTGCAGTTGAAGCTGCAGCAGAAGCGCAAGAAGGAAGCCGCGGCCCGCGAGAAGCGCAAGAAGCTCGAGGCGGCGCAGCGCGCGGCTCGCCTGAAGAAGCAGAAGCTCGAGGCGGCGGCACGGGCGAAGCGCAAGAAGTTGGAGATGCAGCGCGCCGCCCAGCGCCGTCGCGTCGAAGAAGAGAAGCGCCGCAAAGCGAAGGCGCGCGCCGAGATGCAGCGCAAGAAGCAGGCGCAGCGCAAGCTCGAGATGCAGCGCAAAGCCGCTGCGCGCAAGAAGCTCGAGGAAAAGCGCCGGCTCGAGCGCAAGCGAGCGGAGATGGCGCGAAAGAAGCTGAAGGAAAAGCGCGAGGAGGAAAAGCGCCGCAAGGCGGCGAAGGTCGCTGCGGAGAAGGAGCGCGCCAAGCGCAAGCGCGACGCCGAACTTGCCCGTCAGAAGATTGCCGCCGAACGCAAGGCCGAGCGCGACCGCAAGGCTGCGGAGCGACTCGCCGAGAAGATGCGCAAGGAAGAAGAGCGCAGGCTCGAGCAGGCGGCCAAGCAACACGCGATCATGCTGAAGAAGCGCGAGCAGGAGCGTGAGCGTCGTGAGAAGCAGCAGGAGCGCGAACGCATCGAGGCCGAAAAGGCCCGCTTGCGCGCCATCCGCGAGGCCGAAGAGGCCCGCATCCGCGAGGAACAGGAGCGGGCCCGTCGCAAGCCGGTGAAGCCGCCGATCGTGAAGCTGCCCGCCGAGGACGGCATCGTCCCGACGAAGGAATTCGACCTGAAGTTCCTCCAATCGCAGCGCACGCTGTTGCGCGAACGTCGCGCCGAGTTGGTCGGTCAGGCGCGTCGTCTCACCGACGAAGCGAACGAGATCGTCGCCAACCAGGAAATGGGCGACGTGCAGTTCGACGAGGAAGGCGGCGAAGGCGACACGATGGTCGTCGAGCGCGAGCGCGACCTCACGCTGTCGGCACAGGCTCTCGCCCAGGTCGAGGCGATCGACGCGGCACTGAAGCGCATGGAGATCGGCGAGTACGGCTACTCCGCGTACTCGGGGCTGCCGATTCCGCGTGAGCGCCTGAAGGCGTTGCCGTGGACGACCGAACTCGTCACCGAGCGTGCGGGCGGTCTCGGATCTCGATGACCCCGGCTGACACGGCGTCGGCGCCGCAATCCGCGCCGCGTCGTGGTGTGCCGCGAGCATGGTGGTGGGCGGCCGGCGTCGTGCTCGTCCTCGACCAGGTGACGAAGGCGTGGGCGGTGAACCGACTCGGTGACGGCTCCGTCATCAACATCGTCGGGTCGCTGCAGTTCCGGCTCGTCTACAACCGCGGTATGGCCTTTTCCCGCGGTGAGGGATTCGGGCCGCTCATCGGCATCGTCGCCTCGGTCGTCGTCATCGTTCTCGTGCGATGGTTGCGTCGAACGACGCCCGACGTGCGCGCGATTGCGGTGATGTCGATCGCCGTCGGTGCGACGGGCAACGTCATCGACCGCCTCACCCGCGAATCCGGGTGGATGCGCGGCCCGGTCGTCGATTTCGTCGACGTGCAGTGGTGGCCCGTCTTCAACGTTGCCGATGCGGCAATCACGTGCGGCGCCGTCGCGCTCATCGTGCTGTCGTTCGTCCCGCAGCGTCAGGCCCCGGCGTCCGACACGACGGAGTCGTCGGCGCCATGACGGACCACACGGCATCCGCCGACGTCTCCAACACGGCCGCCGATGATCTCGTCATTGCGACGATCGTCGAGGAGATCCCGGCATCGCTCGACGACGTGCGCCTCGACCGGGTCGTCGCCCTCGTGGCCGACGTCAGTCGCAACGTCGCCGCCGAGCTCGTTGCCGGCGGTGCAGTGCGCATCGACGACGTCGTTGCGTCGTCGGGCAAGGAACGCGTGCGGCGCGGTCAGACGTTGCGCATCGACCTCACCCGCGTGACGGGACCGCAGCGTCCCATTGCCGATGCGTCGCAGCCCGTCGACGTCCTCCACGAGGATGGCGACGTGCTCGTCATCAACAAGCCCGTCGGGCTCATCGTGCATCCCGGCGCCGGACACCCGACGGGGACCCTCGTCAATTTCCTGCTCGCGAAGTACCCGGAAATCGCCGACGTCGGTGATCCGCTGCGTCCGGGGATCGTGCACCGTCTCGACTCGGGCACGTCGGGTGCCATCGTCGTCGCGCGTTCGCAACGCGCCTACGACTCGCTCGTCGGGCAGCTGGCGAGTCGCTCGATGTCGCGCGTGTACCGAGCGCTCGTGTGGGGCATCCCCTCCGCGCAGCGCGGCGTCGTCGATGCTCCGATCGGTCGTGACCAGCGCGACGCGACGAAGATGGCGGTCGTCGTCGACGGTCGCCCTGCGCGCACCCATTACGAAGTGCTCGAGATTTTCCACGAGCCCACCGCGATCGCCCACGTCGAGTGCCGTCTCGAAACCGGCCGCACGCACCAGATTCGCGTTCACATGTCGTCGATTGGGCATCCCGTCGTCGGCGATGCGGGATACAACGGCGTGCGACCCGCGCTGCGCGCCGAGCGACCGATGCTGCACGCCCGTGAAGTGGCGTTCGATCATCCGTCGTCGGGGAAACGCTGCACGGTGCAGGCGCCGCTCGCCGACGACTTCGTTCGTTTGCTCGACCGACTTCGCGGCTGAATCAGGAGGGCCAGTCGCCCTCGCCGCGTGCCGCGGCAACGACCCGCGCGAGCGTGTACTGGCCGAGATGGCTGCGCATGTGGTTGCCGACCGAATTCCAGATCGCGAGCAACACGCACTGTCCCTCGTGGTCGCACGCGCCGTCGGAGTGCGGTTGGCCGAAGTCGCCGAGCGTGATCGGACCGTCGACCGCGGCGAGCACGTCGGAGATGAGGATGTCCTCCGGTGCGCGGGCGAGGGTGTAACCACCACCGACGCCGCGCTTGGAGCGCACGAAGCCGGCACCTTTCAGTGCGAGGAGGATCTGTTCGAGATACGGCTGGGGCAGCCCGGTGCGCTGGGCAATGTCGCGGACCGACGTCGGACCGGCGTCGTCGGTGTGCAGGGCCAGGGAGAGAAGGGCGCGACACGCATAGTCACCCCGTGTCGAAACGCGCACGAAACCATCGTAGGCACGGGGCGGCGTCGCGTCCGTGCGGTTGACTGAATGCGTGACGAACGTGGCACGCGGCACCGCACCGCGCACACCCGACTACGACGGTGCGTGCGTGAGTAACGTCGTGCCGACCCTGCTCGGCGCGGGTCGCCATGTGCAGTGGCCGCAGTGGATGCCGACGGCCGTGCGCGACGCCCGAGCCGTCGTCGTCATCGTGCTCGACGGACTCGGTCGTCACCAGCTCGACGCGCGTCTCGCGTTCGCTCCCATGCTCGCCTCGATGGACTCGCGCACGTTGACGACCGTGTGCCCGACGACGACGGTCACCGCACTCACGTCGATCGTCACCGGCGCGACGCCCGGCGAGCACGGCCTCATCGGCTACCGCATCGACTTCGCCGGATCGGTCGTGCAGATGTTGCGCTGGGCCGACGATCGCGGCGACGCCCGGCGTCGCGTACCTCCCGACATCGTGCAGCCGTGCCCGTCGTTCCTCGGCATGCGCGTGCCCGTCGTGAGCAAGGCCGAATTCGAGGGAACGGGGTTCACCGAGGCTCACCTGCGCGGCGTTCGTCATCGCGGATGGCGCGCGGCATCGAGCATTCCCGTCGAGGTCGGTGCGCTCGTGCGCGGCGGCGAGAAGTTCGTCTACTGCTACTACGACGGCATCGACAAGATCGCCCACGAGCGGGGCTTCGGTGACTACTACGACGCCGAGTTGCGCAGCGCCGACCGGCTCGTTGCCGACGTGGCGGCCGCCGTGCCCGCCGGAACCGCGCTCGTCGTCATCTCGGATCACGGGCAGGTGCAGGTCGGTGATGCGACGAAGTTCCTCGACGACGCGGTGACCCGCAACGTGCGTTACCAGTCGGGTGAAGGGCGATTCCGTTGGTTGCACGTTCGCGACGGTGCGGTCGACGACGTCGTCGCCGCTGCGCGCGACAAGCACGGCAACGAAGCATGGGTGATGACCCGTGACGAACTGCTCGACGGCGGTTGGTTCGGGCCGCGCGTGCAGCCCGACGTGCGACGTCGCTGCGGCGACGTCGCGGTGATCGCGCATGCCGACGTCAGCTTCAACGACCCTGCCGAACATTCCGCCTTCGACTTGCAGTGCCGTCACGGTGCGCTCACCGACGCCGAGATCGACGTGCCGCTGCTCACCGTCGTGGTGTGACAAGCGTCTGCGCGCGGCACGTTCCGCGCGCAGACGATGCGCGACGCGGCGCGGCGGGCCGAAACCACGTAGTGAGGACACCTAGTATCTCGTCACGCAACGGACCGGGATCGAGGTATGCGGTGATGGTGAGTGACGACAACGGCGGCGCCGAGAGGGGAGAGCTGCTCGACCTGGTGAACGGGGTGCCCGCATCCCCCGACGCCAATTCCGACGGCACCGAAGAGACCGTCTCGCAGCCGGCGAAGGTGATGCGCATCGGATCGATGATCAAGCAGCTTCTCGACGAGGTGCGCCAGATGCAGCTCGACGGTCCGAGCCGCGACCGACTCGCCGAGATCTACGACCGCTCGATCGTCGAGCTCACCGAGGCGCTGTCACCCGACCTCCAGGAGGAGCTGCGTACGCTCGCCCTGCCGTTGCGCGACGGCGACGCACCGACCGACGCCGAACTGCGCGT
Source organism: Ilumatobacteraceae bacterium (assembly GCA_044238425.1). Taxonomy (GTDB): domain Bacteria; phylum Actinomycetota; class Acidimicrobiia; order Acidimicrobiales; family Ilumatobacteraceae; genus F1-60-MAGs027. The sequence goes on along the minus strand of JBIIDI010000016.1, from coordinate 12,555 downwards.
CGCCAAGGCGCAGCTCGTCGGATGGCTCGAGGGTCTGTTCCACGGCATCCAGGCGACCTTGTTCGCCCAGCAGATGGCCGCCCGACAGCAGCTCGAGCAGATGCGTCAGCTGCCCCAGCCCGACACGCGCGACCCGCGTCCCGGCACCTACCTGTAGTTGCGCACGACAGTGAGTTCGTCGTTCGCCCATCTCCACGTCCACACCGAGTACTCGATGCTCGACGGTGCGGCGCGCATCGGGGAGCTCGTCGACAAGGCGGTGGAAGACGGTCAACCTGCCGTCGGTATCACCGACCACGGGAACATGTACGGGGTGCTCGACTTCTACAGGGCGTGCCGCGAACGGAGCGTCACTCCGATCATCGGTACCGAGGCGTACATGGCGTACGAGTCGCGCACCGAGCGACCGGCGCGGCGCGGTCGGGTCGACGACAGCGGTGGTGACACCGAAGCGGGACGCAAGCTCTACTACCACTTGACGTTGTTGTGCGAGAACGACGTCGGTTACCGCAACCTCGTGAAGTTGTCGAGCCTCGCCTTTCTCGAGGGGTACTACTACCAGCCGCGCATGGACTGGGAACTGCTCGAGCGACACCACGAGGGGCTCATTGCGACGACGGGATGTCTCGGCGGACACGTCCTGCAGTCGCTGATGAAAGGCAACGAGACCGAGGCTCTGCGTGCCGCGGCGCGGTTGCAGGACATCTTCGGCAAGGACAACCTCTTCGTCGAGCTGCAGGACCACGGCCTCGTCGAGCAGCGCCGCACAATGGCGGGGCTCATCGACATCGCACGCAAAATCGGCGCACCGTTGCTCGCGACGAACGACAGCCACTACGTGCACCGCGACGACGCGCGCGCCCACGATGCGTTGTTGTGCGTGCAAACGGGGTGCACCATCCACGACCCGAACCGCTTCAAGTTCGAGGGCGAAGAGCACTACCTGAAGACCGCCGCCGAGATGCGTCAGCTGTTCTCCGACTTGCCCGAGGCGTGCGACAACACGTTGTGGATTGCCGAGCGGGCGAAGGTGAACATCGACACCGACCGCATCGTCCTGCCGCATTTCCCGATTCCCGCCGGATTCGCCGACGATCGCGCGTACCTCGAACACCTCGTGTGGAGCGGCGGCGAGAAGCGCTGGGGCGCACCGCTACCCGTGGACGTCGTCGAACGCCTCGCCTACGAGTTGCGGATCATCTGCGACATGGGCTTTGCGTCGTACTTCCTCATCGTGTGGGACCTCATCCGCCACGCCCGCGAGAGCGGAATCCGCGTCGGTCCGGGCCGCGGTTCGGCGGCGGGTTGCGCGGTGGCGTATTCGTTGCGCATCACCGATCTCGATCCGATCAAGTACGACCTGCTGTTCGAGCGGTTCCTCAACCCCGACCGCGTGTCGATGCCCGACATCGACATGGACTTCGACTCCCGCTACCGCGACGAGATGATCCGCTACGCGGCCGAGAAATACGGTCGTGATCGCGTCGCCCAGATCATCACTTTCGGAACGATCAAGGCCCGCAACGCGGTGCGGGACGCCGCCCGTGTGCTCGGCTACCCGTACGCGGTGGGTGACCGCGTCGCCAAGCTCATGCCACCCGTCGTCATGGGTCGCGACACGCCGCTGCGGTACTGCCTGGAGGAGAGCGACAAGCATCGCGACGGCTACCGCGCCGCCGGCGAGTTGCGCGACCTGTACGCCAAGGACGACGACGTGCGCAAGGTCGTCGACGTCGCGCGCGGACTCGAGGGGCTGAAGCGCTCCGTCGGCATTCACGCCGCGGCGGTCGTCATCACGAAGGACCCGCTCACCGAGTACCTGCCGATCCAGCGCAAGCCCGAGTCGGGGCAGTCGCCCGACGAAGCGCCGATCGTCACCCAGTTCGAAATGCACGGAGTCGAGTCGCTCGGTCTCCTGAAGATGGACATCCTCGGTCTGCGCAACCTCGACGTCATTACCGACACCGAGGCGCTCATCCGGCGACGCGACCCGGGTTTCGACGTCGACGCAATACCCCTCGACGATCCGGCGACGTACGAGCTGCTCGCCGCCGCGAACACGATCGGCATCTTCCAGCTCGAGTCGTCGCCGATGCGTGCGTTGCTGCGTTCGCTCGTACCGCGGGAATTCGGTGACATCGCGGCCGTTCTGGCCCTGTACCGGCCGGGTCCGATGAGCGAGAACATGCACAACGACTACGCCGACTACAAGAACGACCGCAAGCCGGCGAACTACTTCCACGACGACGCCAAGAACGTGCTCGGCGACACGTACGGACTGATGATCTACCAGGAGAGCATCATGCGCGTCGCGCAACGGTTCGCCGGCTACACGCTGGCGAATGCCGACTCCCTGCGCAAGGCGTGCGCGAAGAAGAACCCGAAGGAGATGGCCAAGCACCGTCCGACGTTCATCGAGGGCGTCGAGGCGGCCGGGTACGGTCGCGCACTCGGCGAGAACTTGTTCGGTGTCATCGAGCGATTCGCCGACTACGCGTTCACGAAGAGCCACGCCTTCGGTTACGGGCTCATCACGTACCAGACGGCATGGCTGAAGGCGCACTACCCGGTCGAGTACCTCGCGTGCCTGCTCACGTCGGTGAAGGACAACACCGACAAGGCGGCGGTGTACCTCGCCGATGCACGGGCCAACGACGTCGTCGTGCGCACGCCCGACATCAACACGTCGCGGGTGAACTTCGAGCCGATCGAGGGTGAGCGGGTGATCAGTTTCGGTCTCTCGGCCATCCGCAACGTCGGCGAGGGGATCGTGCGCCAACTCGTCGAGCATCGTGACGCGAAGGGACCGTTCACCTCGTTCCACGATTTCGCCGATCGCGTCCCCGAGCAGGTGCTGAACAAGCGGACCATCGAGTCGCTCATCAAGGCCGGTGCATTCGACTCGCTCGGCCATCCGCGCCGCGGGCTGCTCGTCGTGTTCGAGTCGATCATCGATCGCGCACTCGAGCGGCGCCGCGAGCGCGACCAGGGGGTGATGAGTCTCTTCGGCGACGACGGGGCCGGCAACGGGGCCTTCGACGAACGAATCGACGTGCCCGATCTCGTGTTCGACAAGTCCGAGCAGCTGCGCATGGAAAAGGAGATGCTCGGCCTGTACGTGTCCGACCATCCGTTGCGCGGCCTCGAGGGAGTCCTTGCCCGGCACACGACGTGCGCCATTGCCGACGTCGCCGAGCGCGAGGAGGACTTCGTCGCACTCGGCGGCGTCATCAGCTCGCTCGACCGCAAGTTCACCCGCAAGGGGGAACAGATGGCCACGTTCGTGCTCGAAGATCTCGCCGGATCGATCGAGGTGACGGTGTTCCCGAAGACGTTTGCATCGCTCGGTCACCTGCTCGCCGACGACCGCATCGTCGTCGTGCGCGGTCGACTCGACCGGCGCGACGACTCGCGCGTCAGCGTCATGGCGTCGGAGGTGAAGATCATCGAGGGCGTGCGCAACGCGCCCGAGGCGGTGCACATCGACGTCACGCGCTTCCCGCTCGGCGAGAGCGAGATGGCGGATCTGCGCGACACGTTGCAGTCGCACCCGGGCGAGGCCGCCGTGTATCTCGCGTTCGGAAACAAAACCGTGAATCTCGGACGCCAGTTCGCCGTCGACGTCGACAAGGTCATCGGCCTGCTGCGTGCGAAGTACGGAAGCGCGGTGTCCCTGAAATAGTGCGCTCACGCGGCGTCGTTCGCCGCTGCGGCCGCCGCTGCTCGGGTGAAATCGGGGAGTTCTGCTGGCAGAATGGAGGGGTGAAAGTCGATACTCGCGACGCCTCGGCCCTGACCGACGCGGACTTGGACGATTTGGCCGCCATGGGCGGCGCATTCGACATTGGGGCGGTGTCGAAGGCGAAGGAAGCGTGGGTGCTGCACACCTCGGCCCGTGACCAGGGCAAGTTGCTCGGCTTTTCGTTCTCCACCCTCGAGCGCATCGGCGGAACCCCGTGCGTGCTGCTCGGCATGCTCAGCGTGAAGCGCACCGCAAAGCGCGACACAGTCATGCGCGGACTCATGTCCGAGGCGTACCATCGCGCGCTCATGGCGTTCCCCGACGAAGACGTCGTCGTCGGTTCGCGATTCGCCTCACCCGACGCCCTCGAGGCGTTCAAGGCGCTCACCGACATCATTCCGCGCCCCGGTCACCGTGCCGTCGGCGAGGAGCGGGCGTGGGGGCGCCGTCTTGCGCGGCGTTTTGCCGTCGAGGCGAACTACGACGAAACGAGTTTCGTCGTGAAGTCGAACGGACAGAGCGGTTTCATCGACCACGAGCCGGCGAAGAAGCCGAAGATCGCTCCGGACGTCGCTGCACTCTTCAAGTCGGTGAACGCCGCCAAGGGTGGCGTCCTCATCGTCCACGGCTGGACGATGGCCGAGTCGCTCGCCAAACTCGGCAAGCAGTAACTCCGCCGCGCAGTGGAGTTCGTCGACCTCGTCCGCACGAGGCGCATGACCCGTGCCTTTTCCCGGCGCGAGGTGCCCGACGACGTCGTCGTCGATCTCGTCGATCTCGCGTCGCGGTCCCCGTCGGCGGGCAAGTCGCAGGGCTGGAACCTCGTCGTGCTGCGCGGTGCTGCGACCGAGTCGTTGTGGAGTCGGACGTTCACACCCGAGGCACGGACGACGTTCCGTTGGCAGGGAATGTTCGATGCGCCGGTCGTCGCGCTGTCGTTCGCCGATCCGCAGGCGTACCTCGCGCGCTATTCCGAACCCGACAAGGCGCACACCGGACTCGGCGAGTCGGTCGAGCGCTGGTCGGCACCGATGTGGACGATCGACGCCGCGTTCGCGACGATGACGCTCATGCACGCGGCGCACGACCGCGGTCTCGGTGCGCTGTTCTTCATCGTCGACAAGGGACGCGCCGACGTGCTCGATGCCCTCAACGTGCCGGCGCACTGGGAGTTGCTCGGTGCGGTCGCCCTGGGCTGGCCGTTGCCGCCAGCGGACGGTGATGCACGGGATGGTGATGCACGGGAGGGTGATGCACGCGACGGTGATTCGCGCAACGGGGTCGCCGCGCGCGGACCGGGACGCAGTGCCGGCCGCCCGCGCCGCATCGCGGATGACATCATCCACTTCGACACGGTTCGTCGCACCTCTCGTTAGAAGCAGTCGTCATCAGCGCTCGTGAGCGGCGCCCGTGAACACGGCGCAGTAGCGGTGCCCGTATGCACGGCGCACTAGCGGTGCGCCATGCGGGCGGCGATGAGCTTTCGTGCGATGCGGGTCAGCCGGCGAGTGCCGTGCGCAACGCGGCGACGAGTTCGTCGCGTGTCGACGCCGGAGCCTGGCAGGCGTAGCGGCGGCACACGTACACGAAACCGTCGCGACGATCGGCGAACAGCGGCGAGTCGTACGGCTCACCCCAACCGAGTACGACCGTCGGCAGCCACTGCCGTTGCAGGTAGGCGACCATCTCGGGGCGATCACCCATGACGGCGATCTCCGTCGGACCGACGTGGCGCAGGTGCAGCGCTGCGAGCAGGTGGGGGAATGCGGTGGGCGCCGACGTCATGATGCCCGCGAGCAGGCGGAGGATGTCGTCGGCGCATTCGGCGTACCGGGCCACGCCGGTGAGCGCCGCGAGCCGTTGCAACGCGAGTGCCGCGACCGAGTTCGCCGCCGGAGTCGCGTTGTCGACGAGGTCCTTTTGGCGCACGATGAGTCGTTCGCCGTCGTCGGGCGTCGTGAACACGCCGCCCTCCGCGGGGTCCCAGTGGTGGTCGATGAGTTGGTCGGCGGCGTCGCGCGCGGCGGTGATCCAGCGCGCCTCTCCGGTGAGCTCGGCGAGACGGGTGAACGCGTCGACGAGGTTGGCGAGATCGGCCGCCATCGCCGGTTGGCGCGGCGCCACCGTGGCGTCGCGGTGCCACGTGCGCACGAAACGAGAGTCCGCGCGGCGCATCTTTGCGAGCACGAACTCTCCGGCGCGCACCGCGGCGTCCTTCCATGCGTCGCGTCCGAGCGCACCGGCAGCTTCGGCGAGCGACGAGATCATCAGCGCATTCCATTCGCAGATGACCTTGTCGTCGAGACCCGGGCGGTGGCGCGTGTTGCGCGCCGCAAAGAGAAGGGCCCTGGCTCGTTCGATCGACTCGGGACGCAGCAACTCGCCGCGCTGCGACAGTCGGCAGGGGATGGAGCGCCCCTCGAAGTTGCCGGCGTCGGTGATCTCGTACCAGTCGAGCGTCTCGTCGACGAACTCGGCGGGAATGATGCGCCGCACCTGTTCGGGCGTGAAGACGTAGAAGTGTCCCTCGTGTGAGTGGCCGTGCTCGTCGAGGGAGTCGGCATCCTCGGCGCTGTGGAACGCGCCCTCGGCCGACGTGAGGTCGCGCAGCACGTACTCGATCGTTTCGATGACGACCTGACGCCAACGTTCGTCGTTGAACACGAGCGACGCGTGCAGGTACGGACGCACGAGCAGCGCCTGGTCGTAGAGCATCTTCTCGAAGTGCGGCACGAGCCACTTTTCGTCGACGCTGTAGCGGGCGAACCCGCCGCCGACGTGGTCGTACATTCCGCCCGAGGCCATCGCATCGAGGGTGGTCGTGAGAACTTCCCGCGTGCGGGGCGACTCGTCGTTGAGGTACGAGCGCAACAGCAACTCGAGCGCCATGGTGCTCGGGAACTTCGGCGCGCCGCCGAATCCGCCCCAACGTTCGTCGAACGTGGAATGCAGCTTGTCGATCGCCATCGTGAACACGGCAATGTCGGGCAGGTTCTCCCCGGCGGGGATCTGCGACGTGCGGCCGATGTTCTCGACGAGCGCCTCGACGTTCGCATCGATGTCGGCGCGCCGCGTTCGCCAGGCGTCGTCGATGGCGTTCATCAGTTGCACGAACTGCGCCTTCGGGTAGTAGGTGCCGCCGAAGAACGGCTGCGCCGCGGGAGTGAGGAACACCGTCATCGGCCATCCGCCGCGCCCGGTCATCGCCTGCACCGCGTCCATGTACACGGAGTCGACGTCGGGGCGTTCCTCGCGGTCGACCTTCACGTTGACGAAGAGACGGTTCATCACCGCGGCGACCTCCTCGTCCTCGAAACTCTCGTGGGCCATGACGTGGCACCAATGGCAGGCCGAGTACCCGACGGAGAGGAGCACCGGCACGTTGCGTCGGCGAGCCTCGGCAAACGCCTCGTCACACCACGGCCACCACTCGACGGGATTGTCGCGGTGTTGGCGCAGGTACGGCGACGTTTCGCCGCCGAGACGGTTCGTCACCGGCGCACCGTCATGCACCGACGGCGTGGTAGCCGCCGTCGACGTGGACGATCTCGCCCGTCGTCGCCGGGAACCAGTCGGAGAGGAGCGCCACGCAGGCGCGCGCGACGGGTTCGGAATCGTGGATGTCCCAGCCGAGCGGCGCGCGGGGATCCCAGATGTCCTCGAACTTCGCGAACCCGGGGATCGACTTCGCCGCCATCGTGCGGATGGGACCTGCGGCAACGAGGTTGCAGCGCACGCGCTTCGGGCCGAGTTCGCGGGCGAGGTAACGGTTGAGCGACTCGAGTGCCGACTTCGCCACGCCCATCCAGTTGTACGCCGGCCAGGCGACGGTGTTGTCGAAGTCGAGCCCGACGATCGAGCCGCCGTTCGGCATGAGCGGAACGAACGCATCGGCGAGCGTCTTCAACGAATACGCCGAGACGTGCATCGCCGTGGCGACGTCCTCCCAGCCGACGGCGAGCATGTCCTCGCCGAGACACGCCGCCGGTGCGAAACCGATCGAGTGGAGCACGCCGTCGACGTGACCGAGCGATGCGGCAACCGCGTCCCGCACGCTCGACACGTGCTCGGGCACAGTCACGTCGAACTCGACGACCTCGGGTGCGACGTCGAGCTTGCGCGCCGTGCGCTCGGTGAGCGAAAGACCGCGCCCCGCACCCGTGAGCACGATTCGCGCGCCCTCGCGTTGCGCGATGCGCGCGACACCGAACGCAATCGACGTGTCGGTGAGCACTCCTGTGACGACGATTCGCTTGTTCTCGAGAATGCCCACGTGGCTACGGTAGTGGACGTGCAGTTGAGCGACGGGGCCACGATCGGTTATCTCGGCGGCACCGGACCCGCGGGCAGTGCACTCGCGGTGCGACTCGCGTCGGTGGGATTTCCCGCGGTGATCGGTTCGCGAACGACCGAGCGCGGCGAACACGTTGCGGCGGAGCTCGTCGCACGCTGGCCGTCGCGCGCGCTGCCGATCACCGGCGGCGACAACCGTCTCGCCGCGCGCTGCGACGTCATCGTGCTCGCCACACCGTGGGATTCGGCGGCGACGACGGTCCAGGAAGTCGCCGACGACATCGCGGGCAAGGTCGTCATCACGATGGCGAACGCACTCGTGCGCGTCGGAAAGGAATTCCAGCCGCTCATTCCGCCACGCGGCAGCATCGCTGCGCACGTGCAGGCGGCGATTCCGCGTTCGCGCGTCGTCGCGGCGTTCCAGCACCTTCCCGCGAACGAACTCGGCAACCTCGACCACGGCGTCGACAGCGACGTGCTCATCTGTTCCGACGACCCGCAGGCGACCGCCGTGACGATGTCACTCGTCGAGCGCATAGCCGGATGCCGGCCGTTGAACGCCGGTCTCCTCTCCAACGCGCTCGCGATCGAGGCGCTCACCGCGGTGTTGCTCCAGCTCAACGTTCGTTACAAGACGCGCGTCGCCCCCCGGTTCACCGGCATCCCCGAGAAGTGAGCATGCGGCTCCACGACACCGCCCGCTGCGAGGTCGTCGACTTCTCGCCGGGCGACGAGGTGCTCATGTACACGTGCGGCGTGACGCCGTACGACGCGACGCATCTCGGTCACGCCTTCACGTTCCTCTCGTACGACGTGCTCATGCGCCGACTCATCGACACGGGTCGGCGGGTGAAGTGCGTGCGCAACGTCACTGACGTCGACGATCCGCTCTTTGCCAAGGCACGCGAGCTCGGCGTGCACTGGCTCGATCTGGCGCTGCGCGAAGAGACGCGCCTCAACGACGATCTCGCCGGGCTCAATGCACTCGAGGTGTACTCGCGCCCGCGCGCATCGTCGGCGATTCCCGACATCCGCGGGTTCATCGGCATGGTGCTCGACCGCGGTTATGCCTACCGCGCCGGGGGTTCGGTGTACTTCGACGTGTCGCGCAGCGAGAAGTTCGGTGCGCTGTCCGGACTCGACCGCGACACGATGGTCGCGCTCGCACGCGAACGCGGCGGCAACGTCGACGATCCGAACAAGCGCGATCCGCTCGACTTCGTCCTGTGGCAGCCGTCGTCGGGTGACGAGCCCGCGTGGGACACGCTGTGGGGCTCAGGACGACCCGGCTGGCACATCGAGTGTTCGGCGCTCGCGCTGCGCGAACTCGGCACGACGATCGACCTGCACGGCGGAGGCACCGACCTCATCTTCCCGCACCACGAGTGCGAGCGCGCCCAGTCCGAAGCGGCGACCGGTGAGCCGTTCGTGCGTCACTGGATGCACGTTGCGATGGTGTGGATGGACGGACACAAGATGTCGAAGAGTCGCGGCAACCTCGTCTTCGTCGATGCGTTGCGCCGCGAGTACGACCCGATGGCAATTCGCATGGGGATCATCGAGCACCACTACCGCGCCGAGTGGGAGTGGGACGACGAACTCGTCGTGCGCGCCGAACGACGTCTGCAACGCTGGCGCGCGGCAACGGGTGGCGACGGTCGTGCGGCGCTCGACGACGTGCGCGCGGCGCTCGACGACGATCTCGACACCCCTGCGGCATTTGCCGCCGTCGATGCGGCTGCCGCGTCGGGCCTGCGCGTGACCGATGCCGCGGCACTCCTGGGCGTCACGCTCTGAGCGCCCGTTGCGTTTCTAGACTTCAGCGCACATGTCCGCCACGTTGATCAGCGTCACGCTGCCCGACGGTTCGTCGCGCAGCCTCGAGTCGGGGGCCACGGCGGCCGATCTCGCCGCCGCAATCGGGTCGCGACTCGCCAAAGCGGCCGTTGCCGCCGTCGTCAACGGTGCCGAAGTCGATCTCGGTGCGCCGCTGCCGGACAACGCCCGCGTTGCCATCCTCACCGCCGACTCCGACCCTGGCCGCCACGTGCTGCGCCACTCGACGGCCCACGTGCTCGCCCAGGCGGTGCTCGCGCTGTTCCCCGGGGCGAAGTTCAGCATCGGCCCGGCGATCGAGGACGGCTTCTACTACGACTTCGAGCTGCCCGGCGGTCGCACGTTCAGCGACGAGGATCTCGTCGCCATCGAGACGAAGATGCGCGCCATCGTCGATGCCGACCAGGGTTTCGTGCGCAGCGAAGTGTCGCCGAGCGAGGCGCTGCAGGTGTTCGCCGACCAGCCGTACAAGTGCGAGATCATCACGCGCGTCACGAGCGGTGCGGCCGACAGCACCGACGCCGAGGAAGTGGGCGGCGGCGATCGCGTCAGCCTGTACCGCAACGGTGACGGGTTCGTCGACCTGTGCCGCGGACCGCACGTGCCGAGCACCGGGCGACTCGGGCACTTCGCGTTGCGCAAGGTGGCGGGTGCGTACTGGCGCGGCAACGAAAAGGGGCCGATGCTCCAGCGCATCTACGGAACCGCGTGGGAATCGAAGGCGGCACTCGCCGAGCACCTGCACCGACTCGAGGAGGCCGAGAAGCGCGACCACCGTCGTCTCGCCGTCGAGATGGATCTGCTGTCGTTTCCGTCGGAGCTCGGCGGCGGCCTCGCGGTGTGGCACCCGAAAGGTGCCATCGTGCGCAAGCTGATGGAGGACTACAGCCGCGAGCGACACCAGAACGGCGGCTACCAGTTCGTCTATACGCCGCACCTCGCGAACGCGAAGTTGTTCGAGACGTCGGGTCACCTGCAGTTCTACAAGGACGGCATGTATCCGCCGATGGAGATGGACAACGGCACGTACTACCCGAAGCCGATGAACTGTCCGATGCACTGCCTCATCTTCCGCGACCGTCAGCGCTCGTACCGCGAGTTGCCGCTGCGCCTGTTCGAGCTCGGCACCGTGTACCGCTACGAGCGCGCCGGCACCTTGCACGGCCTGCTGCGCATCCGCGGTTTCACCCAGGACGACAGCCACATTTTCTGCACGCCCGAACAACTGTCCGCCGAGATCGCCTCGCTGCTCGAATTCGTGCTGTCGGTGCTGCGTCGTTTCGGTTTCGACGACTTCGACTTCAAGCTGTCGACGCGCGACCCGCAGAAGTCGGTCGGCTCCGACGAAATTTGGGAACGCGCCACGGCGGCGTTGCGCGAGGCGCTCGACCGTCAGGGCCGTCCGTACGCGATCGGCGAAGGTGACGCGGCCTTCTACGGTCCGAAGATCGACATCGACGTGCGCGACGCGATCGGGCGCAAGTGGCAGTTGGGCACGATTCAATGCGACTTCAACCTGCCCGAGCGGTTCCAACTCGAGTACGTCGGCGCCGACAACCAGCGGCACCGACCGATCATGCTGCACCGTGCGCTCTTCGGCTCGGTCGAGCGCTTCTTCGGCGTGCTGCTCGAGCACTACGGCGGTTCGTTCCCGACGTGGCTCGCGCCGGTGCAGGTGCGCGTCCTTCCCGTCACCACCGCGCACGAGGGCTACGCCAACGACGTGCTCGACAGGCTGCGCCGCGACGGCTACCGCGTCGACACCGTCGCCGCGGACGAACAACTCGGCAAGCGCATCCGTCAGGCGAAGGTCGACCGCATTCCGTACGTGCTCGTCGTCGGTGACGACGACGTCGCCGCGGGAACCGTCGGTGTGAATCCGCGCGGCGGGGAAGTGCAGCGCGACACGCCGCTCGATGCGTTCGTCGCGCGGCTGGCCGCCGACGTTGCCGACGTGCGGGGCGGCTGATGCTCGAGCGGTTGTGGGCCGGCTGGCGCACGACGTACGTCCAGGGATTCGCCCCGGAGGGCGGACACGTGCAGGGGCCCGGTGAGTCGCTGTTCACGCGCATCCTCGCCAGCGGTCTGCCCGACGAGGAAACCCACATCGTCCACCGCGGCACGACCACCTTCGTCATCCTCAACGCGTATCCGTATTCGCCGGGTCACGTACTCGTGCTGCCGTACCGCGAAGTCGCCGATCTCGAGTTGCTCACCTTCGACGAGGAACGAGAGTTGTGGGCCAACGTGCGCGACGCCGTGACGGCGATCAAGTCGGGGTATTCACCGCAGGGCCTCAACGTCGGCATCAACCTCGGAGCCCCGGCCGGTGGGAGCGTGTCGCAGCATCTCCACGTGCACGTCCTGCCGCGCTGGACGGGTGACACGAACTTCACGGTCGTCACCGCGAACACGAAGGTGCTCTCCGAGCCGCTCGAGGCAACGGCGCGCCGCATCCGCGAAGCGTGGCCGTCGAACCGATGAACTCTGCACGAAGGAGAGCACGATGAGCGACGAAATCCGCGACGAACTTCCCGAGGACCTCGACGTCACCGGTTTCGTCGGTGCGTACACCTTCCCCGACAACAGCCGTCGGCGCATTCCCGCGATCATGTACCTCGTCATCGGCGCGTTGTGCGCGTTCGCGTGGTGGCGGTCGTCGGACTCCTCGACCGGCGTCGTCA
>JBIIDI010000015.1:0-20303 GCA_044238425.1 Ilumatobacteraceae bacterium | reverse complement strand
ACGAGTACGTTGCGCTTGTCGTCCGGATGGGCGAACACGATCGAATCCGTGACGACGATCTGACGTCCCGTCGACGACGTCTCTTTCGCCTCGCGACGCACTTTCGTCGTCGGCGTCGTATCGCCGGGGTCCTTCGTCGCGAGCAACTCGGCAGCCTTCTTCGTCGCCATGCCGATGGTGACGCCGCAACGCTCGGCGAGGATGTTCATCCGCGAGATCGACCCGTTGTCGTACATGTCCCGGGCGTTGCCCAATTCGCCCGTGCGACCGTCGACGGTTGCGGCCGGAATGCCGAGTGCTTCCAAGTAGAAGAGTCCTTGGATACCCGATCCGTCCTTGGCAATGTTCACGTCGTGTCCGATGACCGCCCGTGGTCGGTGCGGTGCCATGAGCCGTACCGGCAGCACCCCGCAGTACGAGGCGGCAACCATGACGTCGCCCGTGTTGCGCGCGTCGCAGTACCGCGCGGAATCGATACCGATGACCCGCACACCACCGTGCGTGGCCACGATCTCCTGCGGATGGTCCTCTTCGCGCGCCAGCAACGGCGCATCGTCGGTCGTAGTCATGGAATCCCCCTCCGCGGAACCGTACTCAAAAGATTCGGGGCTGCGCCATTGCCCCGGTCCGGGACCGGATGTACCATGACCACAGCCGCCCGAACGGCGGTCGCAATTGTTCGATCACGAACTCGCACACGTTGGGGGTAACCACCATGACCGCACTACTCGAGGCACCATCGACCGATGATCTAGCCGCAATGAGCCCGGAGCAGTTCGTCGAACTTCTCCGCGAAACGCTCCGCCAGCCCGGCGGTGGCATGCACAACCACCCGCTCGTGCTCGAGATGGAAGCGGGCACGGCGACGAAGAAGCAACTCGCCCTCTTCGGCACGCAGTTCTACCTGCACATCTCGAAGATGCTGCCGTGGATCGGTCTCATGTACGTCAACTGCCCGTACCCGAACGTGCGTGCCACGCTCGTGAAGAACCTCGCCGAGGAGGAGTTGGGCATCATCACGAACACCGCCGCCCACCCGGCGCTGTTGCTGAAGTGGCTCGACAAGCTCGGCGCACCCGAAGCGAGCGTCGTCGACCAGGAGCAGATGCCCCAGGGTCGCCGCCTCACCGAGTACTTCGAGTTCATGGGTCGCTGCCGTCCGTGGTACGTGCCCCTGGCGGCCATCGGCATCGGCCTCGAGTCGTTCGTGCCCGACACCTTCCGTCGCATCGTTGCCGCGCAGAAGAAGAACTACGGCATGACCGACGACGATCTCATTTTTTACACGATGCACATCCTCGCCGACGAGGAACACGGCGACGAAGGCATCGAGATCGTGTCGGAGTACGTCACCGACCCGGTCGGCCGCAAGCAGGTCTTCGACTGCACCGTCGAGACGGGTCGCATGTTCTACGACCTGTGGAACGTGTACAAGCTCGCCTGAATCAACCAATAAAAAACGGCGCCAACGTCACTGACGTTGGCGCCGTTTTTTTGTTTACAGCTTCGAGACTTCTCCGCCGTCGATGACGAAGCACGCACCCGTCACGAACGACGATGTGGGTGACAACAGGTAGCACACGAGAGGTCCGATTTCGCCCGGCTCACCCATGCGGCGCAACGGAATCTTCTTCAGGCGCGCATCGAGAGTCTTCGCGTCACCGGTGACCGCCGACTGTGCCGCGGTGTCGAACGCACCCGGGGCAATGGTGTTCACGCGAATCTCGTGACGGGCCCACTCGGCGGCCAGCGCCTCGGTGAAGCGCATCATCGCGCCTTTCGACGACGAATACGCGACGAGGATCGGCTTGCCCTTCAACCCCGACGTCGATGCGACGTTGACGATCGAGCCGGGCTGCTTGTGCGCGATCCAGTGGGCGCCCGCACGTTGCGCGAGCGCCGCGGGGGCGAGAAGGTTGACGGCGAGCACCTCGTCGAACACGGCGAGGTCGTACGACTCGAAGCTGCCCGCCGGGGCGATGCCGGCGTTGTTCACCACTCCGTCGAGGCGACCGAACTTCTCAATCGCCAGGTCGACGAGTGCGGCAACGGCGTTGCGGTCGCGCATGTCGCACGGCGCGATGGCCACCGTCGCACCGCAGTCCTTCTGGATTCGCTCGAGATCTTCGCGTGAACGTGCGGCGGCGAGTACCTTGCCACCCTCGGCGGCGATGGCGCGCACGCACGCCTCGCCGAGCCCGCGGCTCGCGCCGGTGACGATGTAGACGCGATCCTTCAGGTTCAGGTCCATGAGTCGATCTCCTTTGCGAGTCGGGCGGCGATGCCGAGGCGCAACACTTCGGATGCACCTTCGTACACGCGCATCGGACGTGCCTGTCGGTAGAACTTCTCGATCTTCGAGCCGCGCACGAGACCCCAGCGACCCATGACCTGCACGCAACGGTCGGCGACGCGCGACGCCGATTCGGTGGCGAACATCTTTGCCAGTGACGAGCGGTCGAGATTGGCGGCTGCATCGACGCGAGCGGCTTCGGCCGTGGCGTACGTGAGCAGGCGCGCCGCTTCGTACTCGGCCCATGCGTCCGCGAGCAGGCTCGACACCGGACCGTGCTTCAACAGCGGACGACCGAACTGTTCGCGCGTGCGCACATGGCGTGTCGCCTCTTCGAGCGCACCTTGCATGAGGCCGCACGCGGCACCGGCGACGGAGATGCGGAACACCGCGAGCGTGGCGAGAACGTGCTTGAAGCCGTCTCCCGACCCGCCGAGCCGCGCCGATGTCGGTACGCGAACGTTGTCGTACGTGAGCTCGCCTAGGACGTGCGGCGCGATGATTTCCGGTGACGGCGAGATGGTGAGACCTTTGCTGTCGGCCGGAACGAGAACGAGCGAGTAACGCGGTTCGTCGTGGTCGGTCTCTTTGACCAGGGTCGTGTAGAACGCCGCCTCACCACCGTTGGAGATGAACGACTTCGCCCCGTTGATGACGATCTCGTCGCCGTCGGTGCGGGCCACCGTCGTGATTCCCTTCAAATCGGAGCCGGCAACCGGCTCGGTGAGCGCGAGCCCGGCGAGCACCTCGGCCGACGCGACTTTCGGCAGCCAGTGCTTCTTCTGTTCCTCGGTTCCGGCCCGCGAAATCGCGTAGCTCCCGATGCCTTGCAGGGCGAACACGGAGTCGAGGTGTGCCGAGGTGCGCATCATCGCTTCGCGCGCAACGCACACGGCCAGGGGGTCGATCTCCTCGAACCGACCGCCGTACTTCTTCGGCACCATGAGGCTGCTCAGTCCGCTGCGGCGCAGCTCGGCGAGGGTCGCAGCGTGCATCGTCGACATCTCGTCGGCCTCGGCGGCGAAGGTCTCGCAGCGGGCCGCAAGAGCCATCGCTTCGTCACGGATCTTCTTGACGTCGGCATCTAGTTGGAACGGCACGGCGATCGGCTCCCTGTCGGAATGTTGGTGCCTTCGGTGCGGAGACGAACCGGAGAACTTCCCCTGTACCGGCGGCGAATGCTCATGGTACTCTCGCCGACACCAACGACCCACGGCGGCACGACATGTCGACCCACATAAGTGCGTTGGTTCGACATCACCGAGGGGAGTTCTCCATGTCCGACATCGTCCTCGACCGCCGCGGCGACGTTCTGTGGATCCGTCTCAACCGCCCCGAGCGGATGAACTCGTACGACCGCGCAACGGTCGACGACATCATCGGAGCACTCGCCCACCATGTCGACTCGCGCGTCGTCGTCATCACGGGCACCGGCAAGGCCTTCTGCGCCGGCGGATACCTCGCCAACCTGAGCAAGCCCAACTACTGGGAACTGCGCAAGATGTTCAACGGCTCGATGGAACTGTTCGAGGCGATGCGCTCGGCCCCAATGCCGATCATCGCGGCGGTCAACGGCGCGGCTTTTGGTGGTGGCAACGAACTCGTCGTCACGTGCGACCTCGCCATCGCCGCCGAGTCGGCACAGTTCGGCCAGACCGGCGTGAAGGTCGGTAGCGCACCGGTTCTCGGCGGCACGAACCTGCTCGCCGGATCGATCGGCGAAAAGCGCGCGAAAGAAGTGTCGTTCCTCTGCCGCAAGTACACCGCACGCGAAGCACTCGAGCTCGGCTGGATCAACCGCGTCGTGCCCGACGACCAACTCGAAGCGGAAGTCAACAAGTGGTGCGACGAGTTGCTCGCGATGAGCCAGCGCTATCTCGAGGTGGCCAAGCTCAGCTCGAACATGTGGTGGTACCAGATGAAGGAAAACATGGCGCTCAGCCTCGGCATTCTCACCCAGGCAATCGGCTCCCCCGACATGATCGAAGGTGCCACCGCATTCATGGAGAAGCGCAAGCCGAAGTTCCCGCCGCGGTCCGATGCACCGCCGCCGTGGCGAGCCGACGACTGATTTACGTCCCGATTCAACTTTCACCTGCCCGACGAAAGGCCCTGCGATGACCACGTATTACACCGAGTACGTTCCCACCTTCTCCGACCGCACGCGCTGGACCGTGCCGTCGGTTCTGCGCCATCACGCCAAGGAACGCGGCGACTCGATCTATCTCGACGTGCCGTGGCAAGCGGGCAACCACAGGTACACCTACGCGCAGTGCCTCGACACCGCAGAAACGATCGCCCGGTCGTTGTACGACAACGGAGCCGTGCGCGGCGATCGCGTCCTCATCATGATGCCGAACCGCGCCGAGTACATCCTCATGCGCATGGGCCTCGGCGTCGCCGGCATGGTCGAGGTATCGATCAACGTTGATTACAAGGGATCTTTCCTCGCTCACCAGGTGAGCACGGTGTCGCCGCGGTGCGCGCTCATCGATCCGGGTTTCGTCGATCGCTTTCTCGCGATTCCCGACGCATGCACAACCCTGGAAACGTTCATCGTGTGCGGCGCCGACGACGAAGTGGCCGCGGGACGCGCGGCGCTCGAAAAGGCGGGCTACAAGACGCTGTCGTGGAAGGAACTGCTCGCCCATCGCTCGACGACGGCTCTGCCCGACGTGAAGTACAGCGACTTGGCGGCGATCTTCTTCACCTCCGGCACGACCGGTTTGTCGAAGGGCGTCATGATGACCCACGCCCACGTCTTCCTCTTCGCCGACGAGGCGAAGTCGCTGACACGCCTCACCCACGACGACGTGTACATGTCGTGCGGGCCGCAGTTCCACGGCAACTCGAGCTTCCTCGCCCAGTACCCGGCGATGATCGCCGGTGCACGCTACGTGATGCAGGAAAGGTTCTCCGCAACCGGCTGGCTGCAACAGGTGCGCGACGCCAAGGCAACGGTGACCAACTACATCGGCATCATGATGGATTTCGTCTGGCAGCAGCCCGAAACTCCGCACGACGCCGACAACTCGTTGCGCTGCATCTTCGCCGCACCGACGGCGACGTCGATCATGGACGCGTTCAAGAAGCGCTTCGGCATCGAAACTTTCGTCGAGGTGTTCGGTCTCACCGAAACGTGCATGCCCATTCTCACCCCGTACGGCATCGACCGCCCGAAGGGTGCGGCGGGCAAGCTGAACGCGGACTGGTTCGACATTCGTCTCGTCGATCCGGAAACCGACGAGGAAGTTCCCGTCGGCGAAGTAGGCGAACTCATCGTGCGTTCGAAGTATCCGTGGACGTCGACGATGGGCTATTACAACATGCCCGACAAGACGGCAGAAGTGTTCCGCAACTTGTGGTTCCACACCGGCGACGGTCTGCGCCGGGATGCCGAGGGGTGGTACTACTTCGTCGACCGCCTGAAGGACGCGCTGCGTCGCCGCGGTGAGAACATCTCGTCGTTCGAAGTCGAACACGCACTGCTCCCCCACCCGTCGGTGAAGGAGATTGCGGTCGTCGCCGTACCCGCATCGCAGGAGGCGGGCGAGGACGAGGTGATGGCGTTCATCGTGCTCGAGGACGGAGCCACCCTCGATCCCGAGGAATTCTGGGCGTTCGCCGATCAGCAGCTGCCGTACTTCGCGGTGCCGCGATTCATCCGCACCATCGATGCTCTGCCGAAGACGCCGTCGGAGAAAGTGCGCAAGGTCGACCTGCGCGCGATCGGCGCCGATGCGCAGTCCTTCGATCGCGGACCGATCGGCAAGAAGGTTCGCCGCGAGGTGAAGTGATGGCCGGCAACTCGTCGCTCCAGACCGTCGTCTCCACGTCCGCGAAAGGTCGCGGCACCGTCGTTGCAATGGACTCGGCGTACCACGTGGCGCCGGAGAACCGTGACCGCGACGTGTGCGTGAATGCGTCGTACTGCGGAGTTCTGCCCGCGCGGTTCATCGCCGAGCAACGGCCACGTGGCGCAATAGGAATGGACTGCGGAATCGGTCCGGAAGGATCGGCAATCGCCGGATTGTGGTACCTCGAGGCGCTCGACATTCCCGCTGCCGTCGCCGACGTGATGACCGCGCATCTCGGCGACGGGGTGCATCTGCACGAGCACGGTGTCATTTCGTTCATGAACCAACCCGCCGCCGACCGCGGTGTGCGCAAGGGAATGCGCGTCGCCGAGGCGGCGATGTGCCTGCTCGAGAACGACGCACCCACCGGGCTCGCGGCGAGCGAAATCACCAATCGAACGGTGATGCACACGTTCAACGATCGCCACGTCATCGCCACCGACTCGATCGCCTTCGGACTCCCCGAAGACCGTGACCGCAATGTGCTCGTCACCGCCGGTCACACCGGTCGCTCCGCGGTTCCCTACTTGTTGAAGGTGCACCCCTACGGGTTCATCTGTTCCGACGGCGGTCGCGGCATGGACGACTCCGGAATCCTCGGCCTCACGATCGTCGAATCAGAGGGTCTCGCCGGCGCCACCGTTGATGCACGCCGCGCACGCATGGGTTCGGGGCTGTCGCACTATCACGACGGGATCATCTCCGCGGTGAACAAGCACGCATTTGCACGCGGCGTGCGCATCGACATGCCGTGTCCCGAAGCGGCACGTCTGTTGCTCGAGGGCTGATGGACCTCGACCGCTTCGACTGGCTCGCCCGTCGCAACGAGACGGCGATCGAGCCCGAACTCGAGATCGTCGACCCGCATCACCACCTCTGGGATCGTGGCGGCAGCACCTACCTCGCCGAACAACTCCATGCCGACACGTCGGCAGGCCACCGCGTCGTGCAGACCGTGTTCGTCGACTGCATGTCGAAGTACGACAAGTCGGCGCCCGCGCACCTGCGACCCGTGGGTGAAACCCGCTTCGTCGCCGAACAGGCCGCGCAACTGAAGACACTCGGCGGTGCCGAGGTGGCGGGCATCGTCGGCTTCGTCGATCTCACGTCGGGTGACCTCGTCGACGAATCTCTCGCGGCGCATCAAGCCGCTTCGTCGTTGTTCCGCGGCATCCGCCATGCCACGGGGTGGGATCCGTCACCCGAGGTGCACGATTCGCACACGAAGCCGACACCGGGCCTCACGTGTTCCGCCGACTTCGTGGCCGGTGCACGTCGTCTCGCAGCGCGCGGACTCACGTTCGATGCGTGGCTCTACCATCCGCAACTCGACGATCTCGTCGTGCTCGCGCGCGAGGTGCCCGAATTGACGATCGTCGTCAACCATCTCGGCGGGCCGCTCGGTATCGGACCGTACGCATCACGTCGAAGCGATGTGCTCAGCGCATGGCGCGCATCGATGCAGCGCCTCGCGGCACAACCGAGCGTGTTCGTCAAGCTGGGCGGGTTCGGACTCGACACATATTTCGGCACCGGCTGGGCCGGTCTCGATACTCCCGTCGATTCCGACCGCGTCGCCGCGTATTGGGGTGACGTCGTGCGCTGGTGCATCGACACTTTTGGCCCACGACGTTGCATGTTCGAGTCGAACTTTCCGGTCGATCGCCAAGCCCTCACCTACACGGTGCTGTGGAACGCCTGCAAGAAGATGACCACGGGTTACGACGCCGACGAACGTGGCTCTCTGTTCGCCGAAACGGCCCGTCGCGCGTATAGTTTGTCGCCGTGTCGCTGAACTTTTCGATGACTCCCGAGTGGGAGAAGCTCCGGGATCGGGCCCGAGACGTGGGTCGCGACGGGGCGAAGAAGTACGGCCGGTTGAACGACTCGTGGATCAACGGATACTCGAAGGAGTTTTCGCGCATCCTCGCCGCCGAGGGATGGATCGGCATGACGTGGCCGACCGAACACGGCGGTGGTGGACGTCCGGGCATCGAGCGCGTCATCGTCGCCGAGGAACTCATCGCTGCCGGCGCCCCGATCGCGGCGAGTTGGATCGCCGACCGCCAGATGGGACCGTCGATTTACCGTTACGGCACGCCTGATCAGAAGGCAAAGTTCCTGCCCGGCATGCTCACCGGTGAAGAAACGTGGTGCATCGGCATGAGCGAGCCGAACGCGGGCTCGGATCTTGCCGCCCTGCGCACCTCGGCCAAGCGCGTCGGTGACCGCTTCATCGTCAACGGTCAGAAGATTTGGACGAGCCTCGCCGCCGACGCCGACTATTGCTATCTCATCGTTCGCACCGACTCGTCGGGACCGCCGCACAAGGGCGTCAGCGAACTCATCGTGCCGATGAACCTGCCGGGCATCGAAGTGCGGCCGATCACCGACATCGTCGGCAACCGCCACTTCTGCGAGGTGTGGTTCACCGACGTCGAAGTGCCCGCCGAGAACCTCGTCGGCGTCGAGGGCGATGCGTTCCGTCAAACGATGGCCCAGCTCGAACACGAGCGCGGTGGCATCGACCGTCTCATGTCGAACCGCCCGCTGTACGAGGACGCTCTCGAGGTCGCCAACCGTTCCGATCGCCGCGTGCGCCAGGACATCGCCCGCCTCGAAGCCGGATACCGGCTCGGTCGCCTCATGATTTACCAGGCGGCACTCGGTCAGGCTCCGGCCGGTGCGAGCACGATCATCAAGTGCTATTGCACCGAGCACGAACAGCGCGTCGCCGACTTCTGCGCCCGCGTTCTCGGCCCGGCGGCACTCGTCGACCCGAGCTTGAGCAATGCCATTGCCTACGCCCCCGCGTACACCATCCAGGGCGGGACGTCGAACGTGATGCGCAACATTCTCGGCGAACGCGTTCTCGGTTTGCCGCGCGAACCAGGAAAGTAGGACACCGTGCAACTCGATTCCGGACGTTGGCTCGAAGGAATCGTCGTTCTCGATCTCACCCGGTACCTCGCCGGTCCGTCTTCGACGCGTCTGCTCACCGAGCTCGGTGCCACCGTCATCAAGATCGAGCAGCCGCCCTACGGCGACCCGAACCGTTCGAACCGACCGCGCATCAACCGTCGCGCCGGCGCCCACATTCAGCAGAACCGCGGCAAACAATCGGTGTGCCTCGACATCGACAGCGAGGAAGGTCGCGCGATCATCAAGGAACTCGTCGCCAAGAGTGACATCGTCGTCGAGAACTTCAGCCCCGGTGTGATGGCGCGCAAGGGTCTCGGCTACGAGGATCTGAAGAAGATCAAGCCCGACATCATCATGGCGTCGGTGTCCGGCTTCGGACAGTCGGGCCCGTTGTCGGAGCGCCCGTGCTTCGATCTCATTGCCCAGGCGTATTCGGGAATCATGCACATGACCGGTGACCCGGACGGGCCGCCCACCTTCGTCGGCATCGGGCTTGCCGATACCAATTCGGGCGTGCACGCATTCGCCGCAATGGGACACGCGCTGTTCCACCGCGCGCGCACCGGCAAGGGAACGCACCTCGACATCGCCATGGTTGACTCGCTCTTTCATTTCCACGAGCAGTCGGTGCACGGCGCGTCGATGGACCCGGACAACTTCGTGCCGATGCGTCAAGGTCGTCATTTCCCGTACATCTGCCCAGCCGGTTCGTACCGCGGGCCGCAGGGCTGGATCATCATCTTGTGCACGGAGTGGCAGGTGAAGAACTTGTGGCAGGCGATGGGCAAGCCCGAACTCGCCGAGGATCCCCGCTTCGACACCAACCCGCACCGCCTCGAGAACCGTGATGCACTCACGGCACTCATCGAAGAGTGGATGGCGACGTTCGCCACCGATCAACAAGTGATGGACGTGCTCGAAGCGAACCGTGTGCCGCACGGTCCGTCGCTGTCACCGAAGGATGCCCTCACGCACCCGCACTTCGTCGAACGCGGCGTGGTGCGCACCGTGCACGACCCACTCGCCGGCGACGTGCAGATTCCGGGCTTTCCCTTCCGCACGACCGAGCCTCTTCCCGACCTCGACCTCGTCGCCCCGGCCCTCGGCGAACACAACGTCGCCGTACTGCGAGATGTGCTCGGTTACGACGAAGCCGAGATCGCCGATCTCAAGGCACGTGGCATTCTCGACGACAAGCCGCACTGACTCCGTCGATCGACGACGATCGGATCAGGGAACCGGGAGATTCTTGTCCCGGCGCAGTTCAATGTCGATTTCGGCCCGGGCAATCGCCGTTCGCATGTCGCTCCACTTGAAGATGATGAAGATTGGAAGTGCGATGTCGGTGAGCACGAAGATCGGGTACTGGAACAGATAATCGAGGTAGCTCTCACCCGTTTCGGCGTACGCGCTGATTTGGGCGAGCACGATCGCCACCGGCCAAACAAGTGTGGTGAACGGGATGACGCGCAGTGCCGTGAGGGATCCCGACGTGGCGTACAAGAGAGCCAGCGGCGTGACGAGTGCGATGGAAAGCCAGCCGATCAGGGCGATCCACAGTGTGACCTGCCGAAAGACACCCGTCGCGTCGCTCGGATCGAAGAAGAAAAAATCCTGGAAGGTGAGCGCCATCAACCAGTAGATGACGAACGTCATGAGTGCGGTACCACGAATGTGGAACCGTCCCGCCGCGCCAATCTCCGTGGCACGTAGTTGGGCGTCATTCATGGGGCAAGTCTGCCATACCTTGAGCAAGTACGAAGTGCGACATGGATAGCCTGAGTTTGTGGGACACACGACGCGAGTCGCGCGTTTCGTGGTCGTCGTCATCGTCGCGTCGTTGCTCGCCGTGGCCGCGGTCGTCACCGCGGTTGGTTCGAATCGCTGGATTCCCGACGTTCTCCAACGGCGGCTCGATGAGCGCAGTAACACGACGTCGGTGACGGTGCCGGGTCCGACCGGTCCCGTCAACGTTGAGGGCGATAGTTCCGATCGATCCGTGCTTGGTCCCACCGGCCGTATCACCGAGCGGGAAATTGTCGGACCTGCGGGACCGACGGGTCCACAGGGACCGCAGGGCGAGCGCGGTCCGCGTGGACCGGCGGGCCCCGTCGGACCACAAGGTTCGATCGGTGCGATCGGTGAGCAGGGAGTTGTCGGGGCGCAAGGGCCGGCCGGTGCGACGGGCCCCGTGGGGCCGATCGGTGCAACCGGTCCGCAAGGCGCCACTGGTCCGCAAGGCGCTACGGGTGCGCAAGGTCCGATCGGTCCGAAAGGCGACACCGGCGCGACGGGACCCGTCGGACCGATCGGCCCACAAGGACCCACAGGTTCCACCGGCGCGACGGGACCGCAGGGACCAGCCGGCACAGATGCGCAACTTGGGCCGTACGGATCATTCTTCGACGTCGAGACACAACCGAATACTTCGCCGAACAGCCCGATACCGGTGTTGTTTCGACAAACTGACGGCGATGCGACGGATGGCATCTCCGTGGTCAACGACTCCGAGCTCACCGTCACTGCAGACGGTGTGTACAACGTCCAGTTTTCGTTTCAGGTGACGAAAACCGACTCGGGTGACGATACGGCATACGTATGGTTGCGAAAAAACGGCAACGACGTCGCCGACACGAACACGGGTCTTTACCTGTCCGGTAAGAACATCAAGGAAGTATTCGCACTCAACTATCTCGTTCGGCTTGCTGCAGGTGACAACGTTCAACTGATGTGGTTGAGTCTCGATGCCGATGTCGTCCTGTTGTACGTACCCGAAAGCACGACACCACCGATGCCGTCAATTCCCTCGACGATCGTCACGATCAGCAAGATCGGCGACTGAATAGCGACAACGGGGTCAAGAAACGACGGATGCCCGCGGGTTGAACCCGCGGGCATCTCGTTTGACATCGCAACTCACCAATCCGTTACGGACTGGTGGGTTTGGAACTCACCCGACTTGAAATGCCGGTGACGTCCACGTACCGACGGTCGTACCCGTCGGCGACAGTGCAGTGACGGTCACGTTCCACACGCCGCTGCGAGCTTGTGCGACGTTCGCGCGCAACACTCCGGCCGCAGCCGGCGCGTTGAGAGTACGAGTCACCGTTCCACCGTTCACACGGGTGAATGCCACGGTGTACCGCGCAACGGCTGCATTTGCCGTCGCTCCCTGGCTACCGACAGCCACGAGAACGAGACGGTTCGCGCGGGTCGCGATGCGTACGCCACAGGCGAAGTTCGTCGACGGCAGGCTCGCCTGCGGGGTAAGCACGTTGACGATGGTGCGACCGGCGATGTTCACTGCCGGGCAGTTCGTGGTCGCTGCGGGAACGGTCGTCGCCGTCACCGTCGTACCGGTAATCGTCACCGTGACCGTTGCGGTTGCCGACACGCTGCCGTCCTGAGCGGTGATCGTGTGCGTTGCGGTCGCCTGAGCGGCAGAGGGCGTACCCGAGATCACGCCCGTCGTTGTGTTCAGTACGAGACCGGCAGGCAGCGCCGGAGTAATCGAAAACTCTTTCACCCCACCGAAATCGGTGTCGGCGAAGGTTCGCGTGGGAGTAATTGCGGTTCCCACTGCACCGGTGACGGTCTGGGTGGCCGGGGTAATCGTTGGTCCGGTCGCACCAACGGCGAGAACCGTGATGCTCACTCGCGCCGTTGCCGTTGAGGTGCCGTCACTCGCCGTCACCGTGTAGGCGGTGGTTGCCGATGCCGCCGCGGGCGTTCCGGAAATCGCGCCGGTCGTCGACGCAATCGCCAAACCGGCGGGCAACGCAGGTGACACGGTGAACGTGCGCGAGGCACCGAGCCCGGTCACCGTGTAAGCGGTGGTCGGGGTGATCGCCGAGCCGACGCGGGCCATGACCACCTGCGGCGTCGGGGTGAGCGCGGTGGTTGCCGTCACCGTGAGCGTGATCGTCGCCGTCGCCGACACGACACCGTCGGATGCCGTCACCGTGTGAACGGTACGAGCCTGGGCCACGGTTGGCGTGCCCGAGACGATCCCCGTTGTTGCATTGAAAGTTAAACCGGCGGGAAGGGCCGGCACGATCGAGAACGACTTCGTTCGCGTGAATTCGGCGTCTGTGTACGCAGTGGTCGCAGTGATTGCCGTGCCCACCGTGGCCGTGACGGTTTGTGTTGCCGGCGTGATGCTCGGCGCCGCCGACACGGGCGAAACACCGAGCGGAGCCACGACGACTCCCGCCAGTGCCACGGCTCCGGCGACGAACAGCCGTTTGACGATGGACATTCGTGACGACATGAGGCTTCTCCTTGGTTCGGGGGTGATGCAAATTCGTCACCTCGCGGGCGACGAATCAGCTTTGGGGTTGCGATGACGGTAGGACACTGACGAACCTGCGTGGTGCATGTTGACGGTGAAAGTCGCGTGCCAAACCCCGTAATGGCGCATGACTACCGTGTGAGGTGCACATGTCACACCACGTCATTGCCGGTGCCGGCACAGTGGGGACACTCATTGCGCGGAAACTTACCGAGCGAGGAATTTCTTGTGTACTTGTGTCGCGCACTCCGCATCAGTCGACACTGCGCGGAGCCGAGAGCGTCAGCATTGACGTCGCCGACGCCGAAGCTTTTCGCAAGATTTGTCACGGTGCGAATGTGGTGTACAACTGCATCAATCCGCCCTACGACCGGTGGTCGACTTTGTGGCCGCAACTGCACGAGTCCTTTCTTCTCGCCGCCGAATCATCGGGGGCCGTGCTGTGCACTCTCGGCAACGTGTATGCATACGGTCGCGTCAGCACTCCGATGACTCCAGACATGCCCACTAAAGCCCACTTCGTCAACGGCCGGGTACGTGCCGACATGTGGGATCGCGCACGTGCGGCACATCAGTCGGAGAAGGTACGCGCGACGGAGGTGCGCGCATCCAACTTCATCGGACCTCGAGCCCAGAGTGCAGTCGGCGCAATGGTCATTCCCGCACTTCTGCACGGCGAGAGACCCGTGGTCCGGGGCAGGGCCGACCGCCTGCACAGCTTCACTTACGTAGATGACATTGCCGACACGATGATCGAGTGTGCGATGAATCCGTGCGCATGGGGGCGTCCGTGGCATGCGCCGAACAATCCACCCGTCACGCAGCAAGACCTGCTCGATGCCATCGCCGATGCAGCGGGGGTTCCCCGTCAGCGCGCTCGTATCGAGCCCGGATGGCTGAACCTTCTCCGCAGCCGACGGTCGCCCATCGCCCGCGAAATGCGGAAGATTCGCTTTCACTTCACTGACGACTTCATCGTCGACGACGGCGCAACTCGTCGGGAGCTCGACTGTCACCCCACGCCGTGGGCGGAGGTCATCGGCAACACTGCCGAGTGGTACAGAACTACGTACGGGACGTAGCTGTTGACACCGGGTGGAGTCCCGGGTGACGTGCGATGAGAGAAGCCACGATGCACACGACAAGTGCATGAGGTAATGCATCCACGCCAAAGAGCTCCAGTGCCATGACTGCACATGCCAGTGGAACGTGTGCAGCCGCACCGAACACGGCGACGAATCCGAGTGCCGACGTTGCGGTGACGGACAAGCCAATGACTCCCGCCACGGCGGCACCGAACGTTGCCCCCATCACGAAGAGAGGTGTGACTTCCCCACCGATGAAACCCGAACCCGCGGTAATCGCGGTGAAGACGAGCTTGAGCAGGAACACCGACTCGTTCATCGCCTCACCTTCCAGCGCACGAGCAGAAAGGTGTGTGGACAAGCCGAGCGCGTCGGTGCCGAATGCGGCCGTGAGCGCGATGATGAGCAACCCGCCAACCGCCACTCGCGACATCGCATTCGGCAAACGACGACCGAAAGTCCGCCGAACCGTGCGCACAGCCAGCACGTACGCGGTGGCGACGATTCCCGTCCCCAGTCCGAGTACGACACACGCAGCAAACGTTGACGGATCGATACCGAGCGACACACTCGGCATGATCTCATGCCGATATCCGAGAATTCCAACGATCGAGTGAGCGACGTATGCGGCGATGAGAGAGGGCACGAGTGCCGACCATCGCAGGCGCCATCGCGCATGAACTTCGATTGCGAACACGACACCGGCGAGCGGCGTGCCGAAGACCGCGCCGAACCCGGCGGCAAGCGCAACCACGAGTAGTTGTCGCCGAAGTTCGATGTCGAGCCGAAACCGGCGTGATACCGCATCGGTGAGAGACGCCGACATCTGCAAAGCCGTACCTTCGCGTCCGGCCGAACCGCCGAAGAGGTGCGTCAACCACGTACCAACCACGACGATGGGTGCCAGCGGCGTGGGAACTCCCTCGTCCACCCGCTCAATTTCCCGGAAAACGAGGGCGTTGCCGTGTGCACTCCTTGCCGACACACGCATGACGACCGCCGTCATGGCAACACCGGCCAACGGCAACCCGAGTACCAACCACTGCGCACCGAGTCGCACCTCGGTGGCGAGATCGAGAACGACGAGAAAGATCCAGGCACCAACGCCGGCAAGTGCACCCGACAGCACCGACAGTCCACCAAGGTGGACGTATCGATGCATACGCGCATTCATGACCGCAACGACCGTAGTCGGCAGACTTCGGCACCAATCAGCCGGAAAATCGACCGTCAGTTGGCATCGTCGGGGAATCGAGGGTCACTTCCCGACAATTCGTCGTGGTAATCCATGTTGAAGAACTCCTCGCCGCACTCGGGGCACACCATCCAGTCGTCATCGAGAAACTCGAGTGGTGTACCGCAGTAGTCGCACGGCGTGCCTTCTTCGCTGACGTCAACTCCCATACCGCAACTGTGACACCGGGGTGTCACAAAGAAACGCTAGGAAATGCGGAGACGCTCGAGCACCAGCCGCAGGAACTCGTCGTACGACCGGTTTGTGATACCCGCATCACCCAAAAGGTCGTTCTGCACCCAGTTCTGGTTGAAGATGAAGTGGGTGAACAGGCGGAAGTCAAATCGTTGGTCAGCCGGTAGTCGCCCGACGATCTGAGTGGACAATTCCTCCAATCGCGCTCGGTAACGCCGCATGTGACGCTCCAACTGCTCGCGCAGAACGGGGTTGTGCGCGGAAGCGGCGAACAGCTCGGCACGCAGCGTGTTGCGCTTCTCCGACCCCGGAAAGTGCGGCTTCGGGACGATTGCCACCACGTCGTCAATCGACCACTTCTCGGTGTCACCGAGACGCTCCTCGGCGGCGCGGAACATCCGGTCGTAATCCTCGAGATAGAAGCGCTCGAGCGCAGCTGCCAACAAACCGTCCCGATCGTTGAAGTATCGATAGATGAGTGCGACACTGCAGCCCGCTATTTCTGCAACGTCGAGAACGCGAAGTCCGAGGATTCCGGAATCAACGATCTCTTGACGGGCTGCTCGCAAGATTCGCTCGTCGAACGGCGTCTTGTCGTCGCTCACATTCGCTGGCTTCAGGGAATTCGGCACGCTCTCATTGTGGCAGGGGATGACGCCGAACGACCTTCGGACACCGGGTGCAAAAAGTTTTTTGCACGCACACCTGCGGGATCATGTTTGGGAGTCCGCAGACACCGACGCCACGGCGCACGCCTGTGCGGAAGCCAGACGCTTGTACAACGCCCACGCCAAGGCCACGATTCCGAGTCCGGCGAGGATCGGCTGAATCGGTTCGAAGAAGTTGACGGCACCCGTCGTGCCGAGCGCTAGGAGTACGACTTTGTTGCATACCGGGCAGCCAATTGCAAAGAAGGACAGCGCGCCGCCGATCGATCCCGACGTCGCAGCGGAGTCAAACGGTTGAGGTCGTACGTACGAACCGATGAGCAACCCGCCGAGCACCGACGTGACGATGAGTACGGGCATCGCCCACGGGGTCTCGTCGATTGCACGCCCGAACACGGGATTGTCGATGACGTCGGTGGGCAAGCCGAGTGCAAGGAACGTGACAAAGCCGCCGAGTGCAGCCACTTCCCACTGCCGCGATCGCCATGCGACGAGCTCACGTACCACATTCATGGCATGAGTGTAGAGCGAGTCAAAACGCGCCAACCGTGACTTCAGCCGCTAGTTGTATGAAGTGGCTTCGCAAGCTTCAGCGTGGACAAGTTGCGGGGTTTTTGCAGTCCCGCAAGCGCAACGTCGAAGTCAGGTAGCGCGTACACCTCTCCGTCGTCGGTGATCATGACGAATCGATCCAGTTGGGCGAGGAAGGTTCGATCGTGGCTCACGGCGATGACTGTGCCCTCGAATCCGTCGAGTGCCTTTTCGAGCGCCTCCGATGACTCGATGTCGAGGTTGTCGGTTGGTTCGTCGAGCAGCAACACGTTGTGCCCCTCAATTTCGAGTCGCAAGATTTCGAGTCGCGCCTTCTGGCCTCCCGACAGTGTCTCGAACTTTTGCCGGGCGTTGTTGCGCAATCCGTAACGAGCAAGCGTCTTCATCGCCTTCTCTTCATCGGTGATCCTGTCGTGCACGATGTCGAGACATTCCCGACCGACGAAATCGGGACGGTTGTTGATCTGTGTGAAGACACCAACCGAAGTACGCGGACCGAAGGTGATCGATCCCGTCGTCGGAGCCAACTCACCGGACAGCACTTTCAGCAGGTGCGTCTTACCCGTGCCGTTCGGGCCGATGAGCCCCACCCGTTCGCCGTGCATGACTTCGTCGCTGAACGGCAAGAACAAGTCCCCGACCGACACACCGTCCACCCGCGCCACACGTCGGGCCGCGTCGGCGCCGCGCAATCGCACGTAAATCTGCTGGTCGGCAACGGGCGGGGGCGGAGGGCCGGCGGCGACGAATTTCTCCCAGCGGGTTTCGGCCGCATTGGCTTTCGTGGCGTTCTTGAAGTTCTGCGCCGCTCGTTGCTTCATGATCTTCATGTGATGGAAGAGCCGACGCTCTTCTTCGTGCCAGCGCTTGAGGTGGTCGCCCAGCAGCTCTTGCCGCTTCTCCCGCGCTTCGGGGAACGTCGCAAACGACCCTCCGTGCACCCAGCAACCCGATCCTTCGACGGCAATGATCTTCGTCGAGCAGCGTTCGAGGAGGGTGCGATCGTGACTGACCATGAGGATGGTCGACTTGCATGCCCGCAACTGCTCCTCCAACCACTCCCGTGTCGGAATGTCGAGGTAGTTGTCCGGTTCGTCGAGCAAGAGAACGTCGGCGCCGGACGTGAGCAGCAGGTCGAGTACCAGTCGCTTGCGCTCGCCACCCGACAGCTCCGATACGAATCGTGTCGACACGTCCTCGATCGGGGTCTTCACGCTTCGCTGCGCCGATGCCTGCCACTGCGCCTCGAGTTCGTAGCCTCCGAGATCGCCCCAGTTCGACAATGCACTTGCGTACCCCATGCCGTCGTCATCGCCGGCTGCCATGGCCTTCTCTGCGGCAACGAGCGCTCTTCCCGCCTCGCGCAATGCAGTGGGGGCGACCTCGATGAGCATCTCGCGCAACGTGTCCTCCGGCCGCGACATGCCGACGTCCTGGGTCATGTACAACATCGAGCCACCGATGGAGAACTCCCCCGCATCGGCCTCGATCTGCCCCGAGAGAATCCGGAGGATCGTGCTCTTTCCGACACCGTTGGCACCCACGATGGCCGCATGTTCACCCGGCCCGACGCGGAAGTTCACGTCAAAGAACAGCTGATCACCGCCCGGCGGGCCGTACTCAAGTTCGCTGACAATGATGCTGGACACGGCCGTCCATTCTGTCGGACGACCGGCAGATCGCATCCCGAGAATCCAGACGGACGCGCTCATCGAACTGCCAAGTAGAAATGGCTCATGGAAATCGAAATGATCGTCGAGATCCCGCAGGGTTCGCGCAACAAGTACGAAATGAATCACGAGACGGGTGCGATTTGGCTGGACCGCACCTTGTTCACCGCCACCCAGTACCCGCTCGATTACGGATTCTTTCCGCACACTCTCGGCGAAGACGGCGACCCGCTCGATGCGCTCATCCTGCTCCCCCAAGCCACTTTTCCCGGGTGTCACGTGTGGGCGCGACCGATCGGCGTCTTTTGGATGGCGGATGAGAAGGGCCCCGACGCCAAGGTTCTGTGTGTTCCCTCGCGCGACGCCCGCTACGCGAACTACCGCGACTTGAGCGATGCGCCCGATTTTCTCCTCGCCGAAATTGCGAACTTCTTCGAGGTGTACAAGCTCATCGAGCCGGGCAAGATGTCGAGTGTCGGCGAGTGGGCCGATGTACGCGCTGCAGAAGCAGAGATCGCGGCAGCACTCGCGCGCTACCGTCCGTAACTCTGCGGGTCAAGGAGTGGAGCCGGTAGACACCGGCACGAGAATTTCGTTGCGTCGCGCAAACGGCGGCTTCCATGGAGGGTCGAACCGCGACCACCGCTCATCGCCGGTGGGAGTCCACCCGCGGCGCGCAACCGCTTCACGCAGTCGCCGCGAATGCTTGGCGACGTTACCGGAAGTCCAGCGTCCCGACCACCGCACGGCGGCAATCGTCTCCTCGCCAATCTCACGCAACGACACCCGTGGATCGGTTGGTGTCGGATAGTCGGCTAGTGCCCGCGACCCCGGTAGCACGAACGACACCACCCATCGCTCACCACCACGTCCTTCCTGGAGGACGGGTGCCGTCATCGCAAGCTTCTCGCCGCGGGCTTGCTGAAAGACGGGTGCTGTCATCTCCAGTGAACTCGAGGTCGAATTCGCTCCGGAGATGTACCTGAACAACGGGCCGAAAGCCGTCATTGCCGCTCGATCGGCATCACCCGCCACTTCCACGTCGGCGACGACGCATCGTTCGTACCGGCGCAATTCGACGTCACCATGCGTCTCGAGAACCCGGTACTTCTGCTGCTCGGTCATCGAACCAGTCCGCCACGGATGGTCCTCGGAATTGAGCATGTGCGCGGGCGGCACGAGACGATCGCGATCTGATAACCCATGCGCCGAGCGTACGACGTGTCGCTGACACTTGCCTCTGTACTTACATCCCGAGTATCTGAATGACGTCCGTTCCTGCCCCATCTATGCTCCGTATGCGATGGTGCGACGAGGTGTTCGATTTGCCACATGGCGTCGTGCCGGCAGCATTGCTCTACTCGTCACGTCGACAGCGTGCGGAAGCACCTCGTCGAGCACGTCCACTCCTGCCGATGACGGTGTCATTTTCTTTGCGCCGGTCGATACCACGGCGTCGGTGGCCGCGCTGCCCGACGAAGAAGTTGCGGCGATCGTCGCGCTAGGTCAAACGGGTGCCGACCGCCCACCCGACGA
>JBIIDI010000105.1:0-6006 GCA_044238425.1 Ilumatobacteraceae bacterium | reverse complement strand
CATCGTTTCCGACGACCACGCATGGGTGTGCTTTCTCGCCGCGGGCGACCGACTTGCCGCGAACGCCGCACAGCGCATTTCCGCCACGGTCAACGGTGCAACGAGCGGATCCGAGGGCAGCTCGGGCTGCGTCGACGTCATCTACGGCGATACTCGCCACCTCGTACGTCACGCCGATCGACTGCCGACGTTCCAACGTCGTCCCGGGTTCTCACCCGAACGGTTGCGCAATCACGACTACATCGGCCCAATGATCGCCGTGCGCGCCGCACATCTGCGCATGGTCGGCAACGTTGCCGAACTTGCACGATGCGATTCGCACGACCGCAACTTGCGCCTCACCGAGCGTGCCGCGCGGGTGGTTCGCATCGCCCACGTGCTGCACGAAACCCACGAGCCGTCGCTCGCGCCGACCGCGTCGCGCGACGCCGTCGTCGGCCACCTCGCCCGCATGGGTATCGACGCGGACGTCACCGTCGACGACCTGTCCCCCGCCGTGCAGGTGCGGCGCCGCGTGTCGGCGCAACCCCTCGTGTCCGTACTCATTCCCACCCGGGGATCGTCGGCAACGATTTTCGGTCGGCAGCGAACCCTCGTCGTCGACGCCGTACGCAGCATTCTCACCGCCTCGACATACCCCAACGTCGAGTTCATCGTCGTGGCCGACACCGACACGCCCGACGTCGTGCGCGACGAACTTCGCGCCGTCGGCGGCGATCGTCTGCGCATCGTCGACTTCGACCGACCCTTCAACTTTGCCGAGAAGATCAACCTCGCCGCCGCGCACGCCAAGGGTGATTATTTCCTGCTGCTCAACGACGACACGCAGGTAATCTCACCCGACTTCCTCGACACCCTCGTTTCACTGCTGTCCGACGACAGCGTCGGCCTCGTCGGACCCACGCTGTGGTTCGAGGACGGCACGATCCAAAGCGCCGGTCACGTGTTCAGTCCCGAACCGACCGACCTCTACCGCGGTGCACCCGCCGATGCGCGCGGTGCACACGACATGTTGCGCGTCACGCGTGAAACGTCGAGCATCATTGCCGCGTGCGCACTCACCACTCGTGACGCCTTCGAGGGTGTCGGCGGCCTTTCGACGCAGTTTCCGGGCAACTGGAACGACATCGATTACTGCCTGAAGGTGTGGCAGTCGGGTCGGCGGGTACTCGTCACTCCGCTCGCACAGCTGTACCACTTCGAGTCGAAGACGCGCGTGCCGGTGCTCGTCGAAAGTGAAGTGGCGAAGCTCGGCCACCGCTGGGGTCACGTCCTCGACGACGATCCGTTCTTCAATCCGCACCTGCAGCGGTACGTCAACGTGTGGAAGACCGACTCGACGTCGCCTCGGTCCTATTCCGAGGCTCTCGGCCCCACCGCCCCGATCGCGTCGAAATAGGCCAGGTGCGCCTGTACCACCCGCACGGCGTCGACGTCGTCGAGTAACGCCACTTTCATCCGCTCGGCTTCGGCGAGCAGCCACGCCGTCAGCGTTTCCTCGCTGATGACGACGTCTTCGACGATGTCCTGGCGACGGTCGATGACGTTGCGTGGCTGCAACCCCTTGGCATGCAGCCACCGCAGGTGCGCACGCAGGAGTTTGTCGAGCTCGTCGTAGGTGAGTCGCGCCTGCGACTCGGCAGGGAGTGCGTCGGCGACGAACGACACCGCCTCGTCGGGTTGGTAGACGACCCGTGGTGCCACCGCATCGAGTCGGCGCGCCTCGCGACCGATGACGAGGGCCGCGATGACGAACGTGCCGATCGCCGCGGCGACGGAATAGAGGACGAGCGTCAAATGCCGATGCGCTGGGCGAGCAGTTCGCGATGGTGCGTCGGATCACCGAACATCAACTCACTCGACTTGGCGCGCTTGAAGTACAAGTGTGCCGGGTGCTCCCACGTGAACCCGATTCCGCCGTGGATCTGGATGTTCTCCGCCGTCGCGTGGAAGTACGCCTCGGAGCAGTAGGCCTTCGCCAACGACGCCACCTGCGGTAGTTCGTCGTTCATTTCGCTCGCGCACCACATCGCGTAGTACGCCGCCGACTTCGCCGACTCGACCTCCAACAACATGTCGGCACACTTGTGCTTGATCGCCTGGAACGAACCGATCGGTCGACCGAATTGCACGCGCACCTTGGCGTATTCGACCGCCATGTCGAGAACTTTCTGGGCTCCCCCGACCTGCTCGGCGGCCAGACCGACCGCGACGAGGTCGAGCACCGTCGACAGGATCCGCGCACCGTCACCATCGGCGCCGATCAGCTCCGCCGTCACGTTGGCGAACTCGAGGGCGGCCTGCTTGCGGGTTTGATCCATCGTCGCCAGCGCGCGCCGCGTGAGGCCCTGTGCCGATCCATCGACGGCGAAAAGGGCGAGACCCTTACCCGTGCGGGCAACGACGAGCACGAGATCGGCGGTGTGACCGTCGGTGACGTACAACTTTTCGCCGTTCAGCGTCCACGTGCCACCCGAGTTCGTCGCCGCGAGCGAGACACCCGATTCTTCCCACGTTCCGGCTTTCTCGGCGACGGCGAGCGTGGCGATCGTCGCACCCGATGCGATGCCCGGCAGGTACTTCGCCTTCGCCGCGTCGTCACCCGAGTGCAGCAGCGCGTTCGCAGCGAGCACGACCGTGGAGAAGTACGGCGCACAGAGCAGGGCGCGACCCATCTCCTCGAGCACCACGCCGAGTTCGACGTAGCCGAAGCCCATGCCGCCGAATTCCTCGGGGATGTGCAGTCCCATGAGACCCATCTGCTCGCCCATCTGGCTCCACACGGCCGGGTCGAAACCCCGCTCGGTCTCCATCTGCTCCCGTACCGCCGTCTCGGGGGACTTCGATTCGAGAAATGCACGGACCGTCTTGCGCAGCTCGTCCTGCTCGTCGGTGAAGGCAAAGTTCATGGTGTCATCCTTGTGCATCGACCCCGTCCTCGGCAATTCCCCCACGGAAATGGTGCCGATGCGCAATTCGTGCCGATGCGGCGTGCTGCGAGACTGGGGCCATGGCCGGCGACACCGACGAGTCCACGCTCATGTGGCGGGACGGCGCCGTCGAGATCCACCGCCTCGTCGTCGGACCCGTCGACAACAACGTGTTCATCGTGCGCTGCAGGATCGACGGCGACGCCGTGCTCATCGACGCGGCGAACGAGCACGAACGACTGCTCCCCCTGTGCGAACGGCTCGGCGTGCGACGAGTGCTCGAAACGCACGGCCATTGGGACCACATCCAGGCGGTACCTGCGATGCGTGAGGCGGGGTACGAAGTCGCCGTGACGAGCCTCGACGCACCGCGCCTGGCCGACGTCGGATACGACGTGCTCCTCGACGGCGTCGAGGTCGTCGAGGTCGGACGGCTTCGCCTGCACGTGCTCCCCACTCCCGGACACACGCCCGGATCGGTGTGCTTCCGTCTCGACGGCTCGTCGTTCCTCTTCACCGGCGACACCCTGTTTCCGGGTGGGCCGGGGGCGACGGCGTACGAGGGAGGCGACTTCCCGACGATCATCACGTCGATATCCACGACGCTGTTCGGGCTGCCCGATGCGACGATCGTGCTGCCCGGTCACGGCGCCGACACGACGATCGGGCGCGAGCGGCCACACCTCGACGAGTGGATCGAACGCGGCTGGTAGGGGAATTTCCCCTATCCGTATAGTGCTAATTCGGGCCGCGGAATTAGGCTTCACGCCGTGACAACGGCCCCCGAACTGTTTCGCATCGACGACCTCCACGCCAAACCCGTCGAAGGTGACGCGGAGATCCTGCGCGGCCTGTCGCTCGTCGTACGCGAGGGCGAAGTGCACGCGATCATGGGCCCGAACGGCTCGGGGAAGTCGACCCTCGCCTCCACACTCCTCGCCTCACCCGAGTACGAAGTCACCGGGGGCCGAATCCTCTTCCGCGGCGAGGACATTGCCGACTGGCCGACCGAGGAGCGCGCCAAGCGCGGCATGTTCCTCGGTTTCCAGTACCCGCAGGAAATCGCCGGCGTGTCGGTCATTCAGTTCCTCCGCCAGGCGCTGTCGGCGCGCAAGGGAATCGACCTGTCGGTGCTCGAGTTGCGCCTCGCCGCGATGGACTGGATGAAGCGTCTCGGCATGGATTCGTCGTTTGTCGACCGGTACCTCAACGAGGGATTCTCCGGTGGCGAGAAGAAGCGCAACGAGATCATGCAGATGGCGATCCTCGAACCGGAAATCGCGATCCTCGACGAGACGGACTCGGGCCTGGACATTGACGCGCTGCGCATCGTCGCCCGCGGAGTTCACGAAGTGAAAAAGGAGCGCCCGACGCTCGGCATCGTGCTCATCACCCACTACCAGCGCCTGCTCAACGAGTTGCACCCCGACGTCGTGCACGTGCTCATCGACGGACGCATCGTCGCCAGCGGCGGCATGGAAATCGCCGAGCGCCTCGAAGCCTCCGGCTACGACTCGTTCCGGGTGTGAGCGCCATGTCGATCGACGCATCGGCACTGCGCGCCCAGTTCCCGCTGTTGTCGCGCTCGATCGACGGAAAGCCGATTCACTACCTCGACAGCGCGAATACCTCGCAAAAACCGCTCGCGGTCATCGACGCGATGGATCGCTTCATGCGCGAGGGGTACGCGCCGATCAGTCGCAGCAGCTACCGCCTCGCCGACGAGGCGTCGCGTGCCTACGAAGCGGCGCGGGCACGCGTTGCCTCGTTCATCGGTGCCACGCGAGCCGACGAGGTCGTGGTCACGAAGAACGCCACCGAAGCGCTGAATCTCGTCGCGCAGTCGTGGGGTCGGGCGAATCTCGGGCCGGGCGATGCAATCGTGCTCACGCACATGGAGCACCACGCGAACATCGTCCCTTGGCAGATGCTCGCCGCAGAGAAAGGCTTCGAGATTCGCTGGTTGCCGCTCACCCCGGGGTACGAACTCGATCTCGAGGCCCTGCCGGCATTGTTGGCGGGAGCAAAGGCATTTTCGTTCACGGCGATGTCGAACGTGCTCGGCACGATCACCCCGGTGGCCGAGCTCGTCGCTGCGGCGCACCGCGCCGGAGCCATCGCCATCGTCGACGGATGCCAGTCGGTGCCGCACATGCCGACGAACGTCACCGAATGGGATGCCGACTTCCTCGCGTTTTCCAGCCACAAGATGTGCGGTCCGACGGGTGTCGGCGTGTTGTGGGGCAAGCACACGCTGCTCGAGGCGATGCCGCCGTTTCTCGGTGGTGGCGGAATGATTCAGGACGTTCGTCTCGACGGGTTCACGTGCGCCGAAGTGCCGGCGAAGTTCGAAGCCGGTACTCCCCCGATCGTCGAAGTGATCGGTCTCGGGGCAGCGGTCGAGTTTCTCGCCGCTCTCGGCATGACGAACGTTCGTCGACACGAGATGGAACTCACCCGCTACACCCTCGATGCCTTGCACGACAGACACGGAGACGCGATCACGGTGCACGGGCCGGTCAACCCCGAGATTCGTGGAGCCACGTTCAGCTTCGCCTTCGGTGGTGTTCACCCGCACGACATCAGCCAGATTCTCGACGAACACAACGTGTACGTACGCGCCGGGCACCATTGCGCGAAGCCGCTCATGCGGATCATCGGCGCGAATGCGACCGCGCGGGCGAGCCTCTACCTCTACAGCACGCACGACGACGTCGATGCACTCGTCAACGCGCTCGATCACGTCGGTGACATCTTCTAGCGGCGATACGGTGGGACGAAGGAGCGTGAAGCATGCCCGGACTTGAAGATCTCTACCGCGAGGTGATCCTCGACCATTACCGCTCCCCGCGCAACAAGGGCGAACTACCACCTCCGGCAACCTGCACGGAGGGGACCAACCCGCTGTGCGGTGACGAGATTCGCCTGTATCTCGACGTGGTCGACGGCGTCATTCGCGACGTGCGGTTTTCCGGTCACGGCTGCTCGATCAGCCAGTCGTCGGCATCGATGATGACGGCTGCGGTGAAGGGCAAACCCGTTGCCGAGGTTCTCGCGCTCGTGCACCGGTTCAAGG
>JBIIDI010000014.1:0-20434 GCA_044238425.1 Ilumatobacteraceae bacterium | reverse complement strand
ACCCGCGAATTGCGGGCGC
Organism: Ilumatobacteraceae bacterium; assembly: GCA_044238425.1. Lineage (GTDB taxonomy): Bacteria > Actinomycetota > Acidimicrobiia > Acidimicrobiales > Ilumatobacteraceae > F1-60-MAGs027. The sequence goes on along the minus strand of JBIIDI010000014.1, from coordinate 20,415 downwards.
ATTCGACGGCCGTACCGCCGTCTCGCACGTTCTGTCGGCGCGCGGGATCGACGAGGACCTCGTCCGCCTCGAAAAGCTGCGCATTGCGATGGAAGAGCGTGCCGACGAGCGGAACATCGCGCGATTCACCAAGGCCCAGGAAGCCTTCGAGATGAAGGGCGGGTATGCCGCCAACAGCGAGGCGAGGGCCATCGCCGCCGGTCTCGGTGTGAAGGCCGATCGCCTCGATTTGCAGCTGGGCGTGTTGTCGGGTGGCGAGCGCCGGCGGGTCGAGCTCGCGCGAATTCTCTACGGCGGCAGCGACACGTTGCTGCTCGACGAGCCGACCAACCACCTCGACATCGACGCCAAGACGTGGATGCTCGACTTCCTGCGCAACTACAAGGGTGCGCTGCTGGTGATCAGTCACGATCTCGAACTGCTCGACGAGGCGATTACTCGCGTACTGCACCTCGACCGACCCGACGAAGCCGACGTCGGCCACATCGTCGAGTACCGGGGAACGTATTCGCAGTACGTGCGCGCACGCGAGGCCGATGAAGCACGGGCGGCAAAAATGGCCACCCAGCAAGCCAAGGAAATCGACCGACTGCAACGGGTCGTCGACCGTTTCGGTGCCAAGGCGTCGAAGGCGTCAATGGCACGGAGCATCGAGAAACGCATCGATCGGTTGGATGCACAGCGCACCCATGCCCCGCGGGCAAAGAGGGTTCTCACGGTGAGGTTTCCCGAAGCACCCGCGTGCGGCGAAACGGTGCTCACTGTCAGCGGCTTGCGCAAGACCTACGGAGGGCCCGACATCTTTCACGACGTGGGTTTCGACCTCGGGCGGGGTGAACGCCTGCTCGTTCTCGGTCTGAACGGAGCGGGAAAGACGTCGCTACTTCGCATCCTCGCCGGGGTGTCGAAGGCCGACGACGGAGAGGTGCAGTTCGGCCACCAGGTGCAGGCCGGCTACTACGCCCAGGAGCACGACAACCTCGTCGGTGACCGGTCGCTCATCGACCATATGCGCGAAATGGCGCCGACGCGATTGGGGCTCACCGAAACGCAGCTGCGCGGCATGCTCGGCTCCTTCGGGTTGTCGGGTGACAAGGTGTTTCAGGAGACGGCCACGTTGTCCGGCGGTGAAAAGACGAAGCTTGCGCTCGCCATGTTGATGGTCGGGCGCAACAACCTGCTGCTGCTCGACGAGCCGACGAACAACCTCGACCCGTCGAGCCGTGACGCCGTGGCCGGAGCGCTCTCCGCGTGGAACGGTGCCATCGTTCTCGTCAGCCACGACACCGACTTCGTCGAACAGCTGTCGCCGACGAAGGTGTTGGTGATGCCCGACGGGCAGGTCGACTACTACAACGACTCCTGGCTCGAGGTGGTGAGCCTCGCCTAGTTCGGATCACCGCCTGCGTGCGTTCGACCGACGATCCGCAGGCGTGTGCGTTCTAGAGTTTGCCCGATGTCGAAGACGCCGTCGCCGTATCCCGACGAATCCGACGGCTATTGGATGCACTATCACGACGAAGACAGTCAAAAATTGGCCGATGCAATCATCCGGTACGCAGTCGAACGCGTGCGATTGGATCCGCCGCCGCTCGACGCACCGAAGCCCCTGAGCGTTCTGCGCGCCGAAGTCGGTACGACGATCACGCCGGAGGGAATCGGCGGAATGAAGGCGTTGCAGATCTTCACCGAATCGCTGGCGCCGGCGTGCATCAGTGTCGACCATCCGCTCTTCCTGTCGTTCGTTCCCGGCGCACCGACCGAGTCGTCCGTCCTTTTCGATCTCGTCGTTGCGGCATCGAACATCTACGGCGGGTCGTGGCTCGAGGGTGCAGGTGCGGTGTACGCCGAAAACGAGGCGCTCGCGTGGCTGGCATCGCTGGCCGGCCTGCCGTCGAGTGCTGGTGGTGTGTTCGTCAGCGGTGGAACAGCCGGGAACCTGTCGGCACTCATTGCCGCACGGTGGCGGTGGCGCAATCGCGCAGCCGGAGCAATGAACACGGTTCGTCCGCTCATCGCGGCGTCCGCGGGAGCGCATTCGTCGGTCGCCCAGGCGGCATCGGCGATGGATGCCGACGTCCTTCGCATCGCGGTGAACGAGCGCGGTGAACTCACCCGGGCGGCGCTCGTCGCCGCCGTCGACGGTCTTGCGCCCGCCGACAGGGCGCGTCTGTGCGCCGTCGTCGCCACGGGTGGTACGACGAACATCGGTGCCGTCGACGACCTCGCGGGAGTCGGGGAGTGGGCGAATGCGAATGGTGTGTGGTTTCACGTCGACGGTGCGTACGGACTCGCCGGGTTGTGCTCGCGACGCAGTCGGGCGCTGTTCGACGGAATCGAACGCGTCGACAGTTTCATCGTCGACCCGCACAAATGGTTGTTCGGCCCGTACGACTGTTGTGCGCTCGTCTACCGCGACCCGCTCGTAGCCAAGGCGGCGCACACCCAACGCGCCGAGTACCTCGACGTCCTCGTCCAGCGACCGGAAGCGGACCTCGACGAGGCGTTCAACCCCGCCGACCTGGCACACCACCTCACGCGTCGCGTCCGAGGTTTGCCCTTCTGGTTCTCGTTGGCGACCCACGGCACCGAGGCGTACGAAGAAGCGATCGACATCACGCTGCAAATCACCGATGACGCCGCCGAGATGTTGCGCGAGGCCGCGCATGTCGAGCTGGTGCTCGAACCTCGCTTGTCGATCGTCGTGCTGCGACGCCTCGGGTGGACCGCTGCGGACTACGAGCGGTGGAGCGACGAACAGCTGCGCACGGGGGAATCGTTCGTCGTGCCGACGACCCACGCGGGCGAAACGGTGTTGCGCATGTGCTTCGTCAACCCGCGCACGGAACCGGCGCAGGTGCAGAGACTCATCGACTCGATGCGATGAGCGGAATCACTTCGCCTTCGGCGCAGCCTTCTTGACGGCCTTCTTGCGGGTGCCGTAGCGCTTGTTGAAGCGGTCGACGCGACCGGCCGAGTCGATGATCTTCATCTGACCGGTGAAGAACGGGTGGCTCGCGTTCGAGATGTCGAGCTGCACGAGCGGGTACGTGTTGCCATCGGTCCAGGTCGTGGTCTTCGACGGATCGGTCTTGATCGTGGAGCGCGTGAGGAAGCGGTAGTCAGCCGAGGAATCCTCGAAGACGACGAAGGCGTACTGGGGGTGAATGTCCGATTTCATGGCTCACCCAGTGTAGCGGCCGATGAATATCGCCCCTTAGACTGCTTGCCATGCCAAATCGCTGCGACGTCCTGGGCAAGAAGCCTTCGACCGGTCATTCCGTGTCGCACTCGAACCGCAAGACGAAGCGCTGGTGGCGAGTGAATACCCACAAGCGCCGTTTCTGGTTGCCGTCCGAGAAGCGCTGGGTGACGTTGTTCGTCAGCAGCAAGGGTCTGCGCACCATCGACAAGCGCGGCATCGAATCGGTCGTCGCCGAGATGCGCCGTAACGGCCAGAAGATCTAACGAGCAGGAGAGCGAACCATGGCTGCCAAGAGCAAGGACCGTCGTCCGATCATCAAGCTGCGCTCCACCGCCGACACCGGCTACACGTACGTCACCCGCAAGAACAAGGTGAACTCGCGCGAGCGACTCGAGCTGAAGAAGTACGACCCTGTCGTGCGCAAGCACGTCATCTTCAAAGAAGAGCGCTGAGCCCGCGCGCGAAATCCGCGCGCAAATCTTCGGGGTCCTCGAGACCCACCGAAATTCGGATGAGTCCGTCGGTGATGCCCGTTGCCGCCTTCGTCTCTGCATCGACACTGAGGTGCGTGCTCGTCGTCGAGTGCGACACGAGCGTGTCGGGCCCGCCGAGCGTGACTGCGGGGCGCGCCAAGGTGAGTGAGTCGATGAAGCGCCGACACGCATCGGTGCCGCCGGCGAGCTCGATCGACATCAGCGAGCCGAAGCGGCGCATCTGTGTCGTTGCGAGATGGTGTTGCGGATGCGAGGCGAGCCCGGGGTAGTTCACGCGAGACACGTGCGGGCGCGACGAGAACCATTCGGCGAGCATCTCTGCGGTGCCGGACTGGCGATCGAGTCGCACGGGCAGTGTGCGCAGCCCGCGCAAGCCGGCGAGTGCGTCATGGGGTGATGCGGTCGCGCCGTGCAGAACGGAGTAGCTCCACAGTGCGTCGATGTAGTCCTTCGATCCGGCGACGACACCGAGGGTGGCGTCGTTGTGTCCGGCGATGCCTTTCGTTGCCGAGTGAACGACGAGGTCGACGCCGAAATCTGCCGGTCGCTGACCGAGCGGCGTGGCAACCGTTGAATCGATCATCGTGATCGGGCCGGCTATCGCGCCGAGTTTCTCGAGATCGACGAGATCGAGGTGCGGATTGCTCGGGGATTCCGCAACGACGAGCATCGTCTTTCCCGGTCGCACGGCAGCGGCGAATTCGTCGGCGTTTCGACCGTCGACGAAGGTGACGTCGATGCCCATCCGGCGGCAGGGGCCGTTGAGAACGCCGAGCGTGCCCGCATACATGTTTCGCTGGGCGACGATGTGGTCGCCGGTCGAGCAGTAGCCGAAGATCACCGACGAGATCGCGCCCATTCCCGAAGCAAAAGCGAGCGCCGCTTCGGTGCCCTCGAGCTCGGCGACGGCCCGCTCGAAGGCGTCGACGGTGGGGTTTGCATACCGTGAGTAAAAGCCGACCTGATGGATCGCCCGGGCGCCGGCATGGGTGCCGTCGAGCGACCCCGCATCCCAGGTACTCGCCGCGTGCAGAGGGGGGAAGAGGGCACCGGAAGCATCGCGCCCGGCCGTAATCGCACGTGTTTCGGCGGAGCGTTGCTCGTCGGTCACCGGGTCAAGGCTAATGAGCGCATTCACTATCGACGGCGCCTCATTCCCTAAGGTCGCCTGTCATGAGCCGCCTGTACACGCGTCGTATCGCCACGCTCCTCGTTGCCGCACTGGGAGTGGCGTCGCTGCCGGCGTCACCCGCGGCGAGCGAGGGCTACGTCAATCCCTTGTCCGGGGTGAGCGCGGGAGCAGGGAATCCCGTCGTCATGGTGAAGTACGGCAACTCGCGACCCGACCGTCCGCATTACGGGCTCAACCAGGCCGACCTCGTGTACGTCGAGGAAGTCGAGTGGGGAATCACCCGTATCGCCGCCATGTTCCACTCGAAGTTCCCGACGGCGGCAGGGCCCACGCGCAGTGCGCGCATCTCGGATCTCGAGATCCTCGAGCAGTTCGAGTCACCCGGCTTGGCCTACAGCGGAGCCAACGACGTGTTGTTGAAAGCGGTGCGCAAGTCGAACGCCGTGTCGCTGTCGCCGAGTGAGCGGTCGAGTTTCTACTACCGCAACTTGTCGAAGGTGGCGCCGCACAACCAGATGGTGCGACTCGCGTCGATGATGCAAAAAGAGTCGAAGGTGAGCACGGCCAACGACATCGGATTCGTGTTCGACCAGACGGTTCCCGAGGGTGGTACGAAAGCCGGCTACTGGCAGGCGTCGTGGCCGTCGGCGCGGGTGAGTGGGATCTGGAGCGGCAACGGATGGGTGATGTCGTTCGACGGCGCGGTGCAGCGAGACGCCGCGACGAAGGCTCTGCTCGTGCCCAAGACCGCGATCATCCAGTTCGTCGAGCAGAAGGAGACCAAGTACGGCGATCGTTTCGGTGGCAAGACGCCGCTCGTGAAAACGGTCGGTTCGGGTCGGGCGATCGTCCTGCGCAACGGACGTGCGTTCGAAACGCAGTGGTCGCGTCCGGACGCGAGCTCGGGTACGAGCTTCACGTTGAACGGCGCACCGCTGCCGTTTGACGTCGGTCAGGTGTTCGTTGCACTGGTCAACGCGAAAGGGAAGAAGAACTTCGAGGTGCGCTGACGGTTCGTCACCGTATTCCGACCGCGCTCGTGCGTCGCTAGCCTGCAGGAGTTCGTGCGAACGAACATGGCGACGTGGCCGACTGGCTAGGCATGGGCCTGCAAAGCCCCTTAATCGGGTTCGATTCCCGACGTCGCCTCGAGGAGATGGCGCATGACGATTGACGATGTCGGCCGGCCAGAGCCGCCCGTTGCCGCAAACGAGGTCGAGACTCTCCTCGGGTACCTCGATTACCAGCGTTCAACGCTCGAGTGGAAGACCAGGGGCTTGACTCGCGAGCAGCTGAGCGTCACGATCGCGGCGTCAACGATGACCCTCGGTGGGTTGCTCAAGCACATGGCCTTTGTCGAGCGCTACTGGTTCGCCAAGCGGCTACACGGACAGCCAATGGGGGAACCGTGGGGAGGCGTCGACTGGAAAGCGGAGCCCGATTGGGAGTGGACGTCGTCGCTGCACGACGAGCCCGCAGCGTTGCGCGACTTGTGGCAACGGTGCTGCGACGAGTCGCGCACGATCGTTGGCGATGCGTTGCGCTCGGGATCTCTCGACACGCTGTGCGTGACGCCGTGGCCGAACGGTGACAGCCCGTCGTTGCGGTGGGTGCTCGTGCACATGATCGAGGAGTACGCGCGCCACAACGGACATGCCGATCTGCTGCGCGAATTCGTCGACGGCGAAACGGGCGAATAGTTGCGTCAGCGACTTCGCCAGTTGCCCCGGCCCTGACTGTCAACCGAGAAGCAGCGGGAACTTCGCGTAAGCGTCGTGGTGCGACGCTTCGGTGTACTTCGCCGGGTTCTGCGGATCGGGTCGAGCGCCGGCGCGCAACAGCGAGCGGATGATCTGGACGAGAGTGCCGTCGGTTCCCGATTCGCTCGACGTCGACGGAAGTCCCGTGACGAGCGGCCGGCCGATGCACATGTGCTCGCCGCCGCCGAACGTGAGACCCCATTGCTTCACGCTTGCCGGAACCTCGCGCCACGGGTTGAAGTCGTTCGCGTCGGCACCGAACACCGACGTGTCCCGGTTGGCACCGCGAAAGATGAGTCCCACTTTTTCGCCCTTCTTCACCTCGATACCGCTGGCGAGCGTGACGTCGGTGTTCGCCTGTCGCAGGAGCGCCGGAGCGGGCAGGTGCAGTCGCAATGACTCGGCAGCCGCACGGCGCAGGAAATCGGGCTCATCGGCGCGTGCACGGTCCTCGGGGTGAGCCTCGAACCATTCGAAGAGGTGCCCGAGTAGATGCGGTGCTGCTTGCGATGTGGTGCCGGTCGATGCCACGAGGTACAGCGTCGCCTCACGAACGTGGAGGTCGACATCCCAGTCGTCGTTCCAGTGCAGGAGCATCATCGTGAGCAAGTCACGGGGAAGATCGTCGCGGGTGATCTTGCCGGCGTTGAGATCGGCGATGAGCGCGCGGCGACGATCGACCGAGGCGGCAAGGAATTCGGTGACGAATTCGCCGCGGATCTTCAGGCCGCGTTGCATGAGAGCATGCTGATCCTCGGTCGACCAGCCGAGGGTGACGGACTCCTGCAACCGCTCGACGAACCACCGGAATCGCTCCGTTCGCTCCGGTGTGTCGACGCCGTCGATGCCCGTCACCGTTGCCGAGATGCGGTGCATCATCGTGCGCACGAGTGGCACGAGGTCGACCGCAACGGGCGGTGTGGCACCGGACAACGCCTCGCTGAGGCATCGCTCGATCACCGGCGTCAATGCCTCGCGCTCGTAGTGCTCGAGTGCCGCACGTCCGAACAGTTGTGCCTCCATCCGCCGCCGTTGGAAGTGCTCGGGGCCGTCGATCATGAGCAGGACGTCCTGGAAGAGGGGGCCGTACTCGGCTTGCGAACCCTGACCGAAGTGCGGTGAGCGGAGAACTTCGTCGACGTCACCGAAGGTGGTGAGCTTGCGCAGTCCGGTGAGGTACGGGGGATCGGTGAGTTGACGCATGACACATTGTGGCACGATGTGCGGGCTCGTGGCTTCAGGTTCTACGATGAAGTTCCCGCATGAACCTGCTCATCTGTCACGACGTGCGCTTCTTCGGCGAGGCAATGAAGAGGTGGCTCGCCGAATCGGGCAAGGTGTCGGTCGTCGGTGTCGTCACCGATCCCGAGTCGCAGCTCGAACCGGGTGTGGCGGCCGACGCCGAAATCGTGTCGTCGCGGCTCATTTCCCAGTACCTTGCCGCGCGGTCGGCAAACCCCGAGGCGCACGAACGCCGGGGTCGACGGGTGCTACTCGTTGCCGAGCGTACGCCACGAGCGCTTGCGCTCGCGCGGTTGCACGGCTTCGACGATGTCGTCGATGCCAAGGATCTCGATGCTCCGCTCGACGAATTCGTCGAGCGTTTGGAGAAGGTCGTTACCGCACCGGCCGACGGCTCCACCCCCGAGCTCATCGACGTCTACACGCTCGTCGACAAGGCTCGCACACTTGCCACCGGTGATTCGATCGACGAACGTATCGTCGATTTCGTCGCCCAGGGTTTGGCCGACAAGCAGATTGCCAAGGCGATGGGCCTGTCGGTGCAAACGATTCGCAACCGGGTGAGTCGGATGCTCATCGACAGCGGTTTGCGCAATCGCACCGAACTCGCGGTGCAGTACGTGCGCAACCACCCCGAGGTGCCCGGTCTCGATCTCGCGTAGCGGCGTCAGTCGGCGTCGCGAGCATCCCAGGCGTCGGGATTTGCCACGGCGCGCGTGACGACGCCCGGCAACTTGCCCGTCGCCAGATGGTGCACCGTTACCGCTTCGAGAACGCTGCGCAGGGAATGTCGCACCGCGATCCACGTGGCGATGAATGGATCCGTCGTCGAACCTTCGGCGAGTTCGTGGGGTCGGATGCCGCGGACGGACGCGAGTGGGCCCTCGACGGCGCGGATGATGTCAGCCACCGTGATGTCGCCGGCAGGGCGGGCGAGCAGCCATCCACCGCCGGGTCCCCGCTGGCTGCGCAGCAGGCCTGCATTGCGCAGCGAGCGAAGAATGTCGTCGAGGAACGTCTCGGGAATGGCGTCGGCGGCGGCGAGATCGTGGCCTGCGAGCGCTTCGCCGGGGTGGTCGGCGGCGTGACGGGCGAGGGTGGTGACCGCACGCACCGCGTAATCGACGCGATGTGAGATTCTCACGAGTCTCTACGCATTCAGACGGGCAGCCCTTGGTGGCTCATCCGTTCGCTCGATGCGGACCACCGTGTCGTAGAACGCGACACCGCCGCCCCAGTCGGCCGGCGCGGCGCAGGTGAGCATGTTCACGGTTTGCGCGTCGGCGGTACGCGTCAGGGTCCAGCCGAAGGGAATGCTCACCATGCCGTCTTGCACGCGAACGTCGTCATCCACACGCGCGCGCAGCGTCACTGACCCGCGTTCGTTGTGGACGCGCACCCAATCGCCGTCGTTGATGCCGCGAGCTCGCGCATCCCTCGGCGTCATCTCGCACAGTTGCTCGCCTTCCGGAACTGCGTGGGCATCGAGCGGTGTGTACGACGTGTTGAGGAAGCGCACGTGTTTCTTCGGTGACATCAACACGAGCGGCGCATCTGCGGAGTCGCTGGTATGTGCGGTGGGCAGCGGCGGGGGCGTGTACGTCGGAAGACGACCGTGTGCGGCGTCTTCGAGTTCGGCATTGGCGAGGTGAACCTTGCCGTCGTCGGTGGCGAAGTTTCCCTCGACGTACGGCAGCAGCGGATCGGGGAGCGGCAAACGAATCACTCCGCGACGTCGCAAGTCGTCGACGTCGAGCGTCGGCATGCACGAGGCGAGGAGCGACTCGTCGGACTCGAACAATTCGGGCTCGGTGAAACCCATCGCCCGTGCCAGTCGACGCCACAATTCGGTGTTCGGCACGCTCTCACCGACGGGTTCGATCGCTTTGTTGTTGAATCCGAGGTACAGATGACCCCATGCCGTCACGACGTCGTCGTACTCGATGTGCGTACATGCCGGGAAGATGACGTCGGCGTACAGCGCCGTGTCGGTGAGAAACTGCTCCGACACGACCGTGAAGAGGTCCTCGCGCTCGAGACCGCGGCGCGTTGCAGTGGCGTCCGGTGCGGTGGCGAGCGGATTGCCGTTCCACACGAAAAGCGCATGGACGCGTGGCTCGAGATCGGTACGTGTGAGGTTTTCCCCGATACGGTTCACGGACAACGAGCGTCGAGGGGCCACTTCGAAGCGGACCTCGTCGAAAGCCGAGTCGTCGACGACCGAAGAGAACCACGATCCCGAACTGCGTGCATACCCGCCACCGACCTCGCGCCACGATCCGACGATCGCCGGGAGCAGCGAAATCGTGCGGAAGAACTGCCCGCCGTGGTGGCGGTGTTCGGCGCCGATGAGCGTGCGGATGAAGGCCGGCCGAACGGTGGCGTAGCTGCGGGCGAGTTGCCGGATGCGATCGGCGGCGATGCCCGTATGTTGCGCCGCCCATTCGGGTGTGAGTTGCTCCACGTGACGTTCGAGTTCGTCGGCACCGGTCGTGTAGCGCTGCAGGTAGTCGCGATCGGCGAGATCCGCGCTGAATATGACGTGCATCATCGCGAGCATGAGCGCGACGTCCGTGCCGGGTGCGATCTGGAAGAAGTCGTCGGCCGCGTCGGCGGTGATGGTGCGCACGGGGTCGATGACGACGATTTTGGCGCCGTTGGTGCGTGCCTTCTCGATGAACGGCCAGAGGTGCCGGTTGGTGAGCCGAGTGTTCGTGCCCCACAGAATGACGAATTTCGAATGTTGAACGTCGAGCGGATCGGAAACGAGCGGCGATCCGAGCGCCGATGCAGTCGCGTTGCGCGCGGTGGCTCCGCACAGGGAATCGACCGAACGACTGGCGCCGAGGCGGGCGAAGAAGCGCCTGTCGAGCGACGACAGCATGATCGTGCTCTGGGTGCCTGCGCTGCTCCACGGCCACACCGCTTCGCCGCCGTGGGTGTCGACGATGGTGCCGACGCGGGAGGCGACGAGCTGCAGGGCCTCGTCCCATGACGCGGGACGGAACTCGCCCGATCCCTTCGTGCCCGTGCGCACCAGGGGCGTGAGGATGCGATCCGGGTGATACACGCGCTCGAGGAACCTGTTCACCTTCGGGCATAGTTCGCCCTGCGAATACGGATGCTCCGGGTTGCCGCGCAGCTGGGTTGCCACTCCATCGCCGTTCACCGTCACCTGCCAGCCGCACGAGTCGGGGCAATCGTGGTGACACGTGCCGAGAACGATGCGCGACGTTTCGGCGCCGGTTGCCGCGGGTACGCGCGACGTCGCCATGTCACCAGTATGCCAGTGGTCGCAGTGTCGTGATGTCCATATGCGTGTAGGTACACGTACACACGGCGCCGCGCGTCGTCGCGTCCGATACTCTGCGTGCATGTCCGCAGCTCCGCGCCGACAACTCGGCTCCACCGATCTCCGGGTGTACCCACTGTGTTTGGGTGGCAACGTCTTCGGTTGGACCGCCGATGCCTCGGCCAGTCACGACGTCCTCGACGCGTACGCCGCCGCGGGTGGCAACTTCATCGATACCGCGGACTACTACCCGGCGTGGGTGCCCGGCAACGTGGGCGGGGAGTCGGAGACGATCATCGGTGACTGGATGCGCAAGCGGGGAAACCGGAATGCGATGGTCGTCGCCACGAAAGTGGCCATGCTCGACGGCGTGAAGGGCCTGTCTGCGAAGAGCATTCGGACGGGGTGCGAGAACTCATTGCGGCGTCTCGGTGTCGACACCATCGACCTCTACTACGCCCATCAAGACGATCCGACCGTTGCGATGGAGGAAACCCTCGGTGCGTTCGACGCTCTCGTGCGCGAGGGCAAGGTGCGCTACCTGGGTGCCTCGAACTTCACCACCGAGCGACTCACTCAGGCCCTCGAGACGAGCGAGCGAGCCGGTTTGGCCGGGTACTCGGTGTTGCAGAATCACTACAACCTCGTGCATCGCGGCGACTACGAAGGTTCGTTGCGAGACGTCGTCGCCCGTCACGGTATGGTCAGCGTTCCCTACTTTTCCCTGGCGAAGGGCTTTCTCACGGGGAAGTACCGCGACGGCGTTGCGGTCGAGAGCGCTCGCGCCCAAGGTGCATCCGCGTACCTCGACGACCGTGGCCGCCGGGTGCTCGCTGCTCTCGACACGGTCGCTGCGCGACATGGTGCAACGGTGGCGGCGGTCGCGCTCGCATGGCTGGCGGCGCAGCCAACCGTTGCGGCTCCGATCGCGAGTGCCCGAACGGTTGACCAGTTGCGCGACATCGCTGACTTTCCGCACCTTGCGTTGAGCAGCGACGACATCACGGCGCTCGGCGCCGCATCCGTCTGACGACCCCGATCAACCCGTGCGGTTGACGGTCGGAGCGGCGCGATTCACTCGAGGTCGGCGAGCAGGCTGCTCGCGCCGATGCGAAAGAGAGTCTTGTCGCACGCCTCGATGCCGCGCACCTCGTTGGCGAGGTCGAGATACGACTCGGCCTGCTCGCGCGTGCGAATCCCGCCCGACACCTTGACGCCGACCTCGCGCGTCGCCGATCGGGCAACGGTGAGCAGGATCCGCGCCGATTCGAGCGTCGCCCCGCGATCGATCTTTCCCGTGCTCGTTTTCAGGAAATCGGCGCCGGCGTCCATTGCCAGGCGTGCCGCCTTCTCGACGAAGTCGTGTTCCTCGAGGGCGCCCGTCTCGAGAATTGCCTTCGTGATCGCACCCGCCCGTCGAGTGAACGTGGCCACCGCGGCAATCACGGCCACGTTTGTCGAGGTCTTGCCGCTCACGAGGTCGCGCCACGGTATGGCGACGTCTATCTCGGTGGCTCCGGCCTCGAGAGCCGCGGTGGTCGCGGGAATGAGCGATGCGGGAGGTGCTTCTCCGCGCGGGAAGTTGAGCACCGTCGCCACGGCGATTCCCGTGCCGGACAACGTGTCGGCCGCCCGGGCGACGAACTGCGGATGAATGCACACGGCGGCCACGCGGCGCTCGATCGCCGTCGCGCACAGGGCATCGACGTCGTCGATCGTGCACTCGTCGGCGAGATTGGTGAGGTCGACGACCGATGCGATGTGGGCCGACGACCAGCGCTGCGTCACAGCGGACGGGCGACCGCATCGAGGGCGATGTTGAGCATGTCGCGAACGGCTGCGTCAACGATCGGACGGTGCGGGTTGAAACCGCTCATCGATTCGTCACGGTGGGCGAGTGGATTGCCGTCGGTGGCGAGAATCGCCCCGGCCTCGATGCCGTACAGATGGGCGATGATGAACAGGCCCGAGCACTCCATTTCGACGGCCTTCACACCTGCGCGCTGCCACATCTCGAGGTCACTGCCGAGCACGCGTGCGGGATAGAACATGTCGCTCGCCACGACGATGCCCTCGTGCGTGGCCACACTGCGCGCACTCGCCGCATCGGCAAGGGATGCAACAACGTGCCGACTTGCCACGGCGGGAAATGCAAGCGGCACGAGCCGCGGTGTGAGGCCCTCGTCGCGCACGGCACCCGTGGCGATGACGAGACTTCCCTCGGGGATGTCGGCTTGCATGCCGCCCGCGGTTCCGGCGCGAATGATCCGGCGAACGCCGCTGCGGCACAGCTCTTCGAAGCAGATGCCGGCGCCCGCGGTGCCGACGCCGTGGGACGTCACTCCCACGTGCTCGCCGTTCCACGAGCCGGCGAACATGACGTATTCGCGGTTGCGTGAAAGCTCGGTCGCTCCGTCGAGCAGAGCTGCCGTGCGTTCGGCGCGTGCCGGATCGCCGACGACAAGCATCCGTGCCGGTACGTCACCGGAGCGGATCTTCAGGTGCGGCATGACCCCGTTGGGATTGACGTGCATTGCGTTCATGGTTGCACGCGAAGTTACTACTCTTCGATCGTGCTGTGCGGTGCCGTCATGCCGACGACCACGATCGGCACGGACGTCGGCGCGCTGCGGGCGTTCATCGAAGGGGTCGAGAATCTGGGATTCGAGCACGTCATCGCCTACGACCACGTTCTCGGTGGTCCGCACGACGACCGTCGTGCTCCGCTCACCGGGCCGTACACGGAGAAGGACGACTTTCACGAGCCGTTCACGTTCTTCGCGTGGGCTGCCGCCTTCACGACGCGACTGCGTTTTTTCCCCTCCGTCATCGTTGCGCCGCAGCGCCAGACGGCGCTCATGGCGAAACAGGCCGTCGAGTTGCACAATCTGTCGGGTGGAAGGCTGCGACTCGGCATCGGCGTCGGATGGAACTGGGTCGAGTTCGATGCGTTGAACTCCGACTTCGAACGTCGCGGCAAGGTCATTGAAGAGCAGGTGGCGGTGATGCGCGAATTGTGGTCACGGCCGCTCGTAACGTTCAGCGGAGATTTTCATCACATCGACCGCGCAGGTCTCGCTCCGTTGCCGCTTGCGCCGATTCCGGTGTGGTTCGGTGGGTACACCGAGGCGTCCTTTCGGCGTTCGGCGGCCTTGGGCGACGGGCACGTGTTCGGACATCTCACTGCGTCGGCAGTCGCAGGGGCGCGCCGTATTGCCACGCATGCGATTGCACTCGAGCGCCCCGGTATCGGGCTGCACGCGATCACGGATTACTCGCGCTCACGCGACGAATGGATCACCGCACTTCGGGAATGGCGTGAAGCGGGCGGTACGCACGTGGCGATTCGCACGATGCCCACGCGCAACGTGGCCGACTCGGGATGTCGGACCATTGACGATCACCTGCGCGCGTTCGCTGCGTGGCGTGATGCCGTCGTTGATGCAGGACTATGGTCACCGGCCCCGTCCGAGCCGGTGTGGCCCTAGGAGTGATCGTCCGGTAGCCGGCGCGGCCACCAGTACCATTCGGTGCCGGGAAAGCCGTCGACCATGCTGACGTCGACGCGACGACGTGAGATGAACCAGGTGCCATCGACGCGAACGAACTCGTCGGTGTAGCGCAAAGCGAGAAGATCCCTCTCGCCGTTCCATCGCTCGTGCCACGTGAGCATCGCCGACAGGCCGGTAGCGCGTGACCCGTTGACCACGACCGTCTGTTGTCCGAGTTGGTGGTGCGTACGACGAAATGCCGCTTGGCCGTTGCGAATTCGTTCGGCGATGGCGTCTCTGCCGACGATCGGGCCGCCGCGTCCCGGGCCGTAATCCGCATGTGCGTCGACGGCAAAGCATTCGGCAACGGCATTGATGTCGTAGGCGTCGAGCCGGTCGCAGTAGCGGGCGAGCAGGTCGTGAATTGCCCACCGGTCGTCCGACGACATCATGAGTGCACAAAGTAGCCGACAGCCGTTATTCACGACCCGGCTGCTAATTTTTACCCTCGTGAGCCGCTCGTTCATCAACGTGACGACGATCGGTGATCTCGTTGCGCGCGCGGCGCGTACCTGGACGCACGAGGCTCTCGTCACGCCGGGGTTCAGATGGACGTACCAGCAGCTCGATGCCCGGGTGAACGAGTGGTCGCGAGCCCTCATGGCCCTCGGGGTTCGTCAGAGGGACAAGGTCGGAATTCTTCTCACGCAGGACGCCGAGTATTTCGCGGTCAAGCTCGCAGCTGCGCGCATCGGGGCCGTCGCAGTGCCGATCAACGCGCGATTCAAGGGTCGCGAGTTCGGTCATGTCGTTCGGTCGAGCGACATGAAGGTGCTTCTCGTCACCGGCGGAATGCGCGGCGCGACGAACTACGTCGATCTCGCGCGCGAGGTTCTGCCCGAACTTGCCGAACAGAGGTCAATGACCCTCGACCTGCGCTCGGCACCGCACCTGCGTCGCATCGTCGTGTTCGGCACGAACGAGGGAACGCCGTTCACGTCCGCTGAGGAGTTCTGGTCGGGCATCGATCGCGTTTCCGACGACGACGTCTTCGTACAGAGCCGCAAGGTGTCGGTGCGCGACATCGCGGTGATCATGTACACGTCCGGCACGACGTCGAGCCCGAAGGGCGCGATGCTCAGCCACGAAGCACTCACCCGGGCCGCATTCGCTGTCGGCGGACCGCGCCAGTACCTCACTTCAGACGACGTGGTGTGGTCGCCGCTGCCGATGTTCCACATCGGTGGAACGAACTTCCTGCTCTGTTCGCTTACGTACGGTGCAAAGCACGTGCACGTCGGCGAGTTCTCGCCGGACGTCGCCATTGCGCAGCTCAACGAGCACGACGTCACCGTCGCCCTGCCGGCGTTCGATCTCATCTGGATGGACATCCTCCGACGACCGGACTGCGACCCGACCGCGTGGAAGCGGATGCGCATGGTGATGATTGCCGTGGGTCCGCCGGCGCGAATGATGGAGATGCAGAAAACCGTTCCGCAGGCGTATCTCGTTTCGTGCTTCGGAGCGACCGAGTGCTGCGGTTTCTTCACGTACGGGGACATCAACGATCCCGCCGAGGTGCGCTGCGAACGAACCGGTCTGCCGCTCGACGGTCTCGAGTTGAAGATCGTCGATCCCGACACGACGGAGATCCTCGGACCCCACCAGGTGGGCGAGATCCAGTACCGCGGATACACGCTGTTCAGCGGTTACTACAACGAACCCGAAATCACCGCGGAATGCATCGATGCGGACGGATGGTTCCACTCGGGCGATCTCGGCACCGTCGATGAAAAGGGCCGCGTGAAATTCGTGTCGCGACTGAAGGACATGCTCAAGGTGGGCGGAGAGAACGTGGCGGCCGCCGAAATCGAGGACTTCCTGCAGTTGCATCCCGACGTGCTCACCGCACAGGTCGTGTCGGCCCCCGACGCGCGGTACATGGAAGTGCCGTGTGCTTACGTCATCCGTCGTGCGGGCAGCACCGTGTCCGAGCGCGATCTCATCGATCACTGTCGCGGAAAGATTTCGACGTTCAAGGTGCCCCGGTACGTACGTTTCGTCGACGAGTACCCGATGTCGGGAACGAAGGTCCGCAAGCACGAGTTGCGGGCTCGCATCGCCGCCGAGCTCGAGGCGGCGGGCATCACGGAAGCGCCGAAGATCTCCTCCAATTAGGGTCACGCCGTGACCGAACATGGCGGCGACCGTTACGACCGCGTCCTCGGCCTGTCCCAGGTCACGATCAGCGGCGTCGCCGTCATCATCGGTGCGGGAATCTTCGTGTTGCTCGGTCCCGCGACACAAAAGGCCGGGGGATGGGTGTGGCTCGCATTCGTCGTCGCCGCGGCGCTGTCGGCGCTCACGGCCCTTTCGTACATGGAACTGTCGTCGATGTTTCCGCGCGCGAGTGCGGAGCACGAATTCGCCCGGCAACTGTATCCCCGTTGGGTGTCGGCGACCGTTGGAACGGCGATGTCGCTCGCGCTCGTCGTCGCCGCAGCGACGGTCGCCCTCGGCTTTGCGCGGTACCTCAACGAGTTCGTGTCTGTCGACGTGCGAATCGCCGCGGTCGGGATCATCGCCGTGTGTGGCGTGCTGTCGGCACTCGGTATCGAGCGTGCGGTGTGGGTCGTCGTTCTCCTCGGAATCGTTGAAATCGGGACGCTCGTCGTCGTGTCGGTCATCGGACTGCCGTCGGTGAACGTGGCGGATTTGACGACGGGCACGGGCCCGGGGGGAATCATCGCCGGAGCGGCGCTCGTTTTTTTCGCGTTCATCGGATTCGACGAGGTGATCACGCTCGCCGAGGAGACTCGGGATCCGACGCGCACCATTCCGCGGGCGGTGTTGCTGTCGTTGCTCATCTCCACCGTCCTGTACGTCGCAGTTGCAATCTCGTCGGTGGCCGTGCTCGGCGCCGATCGACTGGCGACGTCGTCGACACCCTTGGCCGACGTCATTGCCGTCGTCGCCGGGGATGCGGCCGGTCGCATCGTCGCGGTGGGTGCACTGGTGAGCACGTCGTCGACCGTTCTTCTCCTGCTCACCGCGGGTGCACGAATGGTGTACGGCATGGGCAGCGCGGGCGATCTGCCCCCGGTTCTCGGTGTCGTGCACCGGCGCCGCACGCCGACTTGGGCGCTCGTTGCCTGCGTCGTGGTTGCCGTCGGACTCGTCGCCGTGCGCGATCTCGGACTCCTCGCCGAAGCAACAGACGGTCTCGTCTACGCGATCTTTCTCGTCGTGAACAGCGTCGTCATCGGATTGCGTCTGCGCCGCCCCGACGTGGCGCGGCCGTTCCGCGTTCCGGGTTCGATCGGCAGATTTCCCGTCGTACCGGTACTCGCCATCGTCGTGACGATTGCCGTCGGCTCACAACTGCGCGCCGAAGCGCTGGGGTTCGCGGGAGCCCTGCTCGGTGCCGCGGCCCTGGCGCACGGTGCCGGGCGGACGATGACGGTGCGGCGACGCGAGCACACGGGGACGTGAACGCGTCGGAGGAACAGCTCGGAGACGTGTTTCGGAGATGCGTCTCGCAGCTGCGCGTCGGAAATGTGTGTCGGCCGTGGATCGCGCCGACGACGGTGTCAGACGCAGTGGTTGGTGATCGTTGCGTGTCCGACGAGCTCCGACACGATGACGTCGCCCGACTTGAGGTAGCGCTGCGGCGTGCGCGAGGTGCCGACACCACTGGGTGAGCCGGTGTAGATGACGTCGCCGGGGTACAGCTCGACGACGGTTGACAGGAACTCGATGATCGTCGGAATGTCGAAGACGAAGTTCGTCGTGCGGTCGTTCTGCATGACCTCTCCCGACACGGTGCAGCGCACCTCGAGGTCGTCGCAGTTCGGGAGGTCCTTGACGTCGGTGATCCAGGGTCCGAACGGGGCGAAACCCTTGCGGCTCTTCCCGAGACCGAACTGCGGCGGATTGTTCGCGTACTGCAGTGCGCGGTCGGAGATGTCCTGACCGATGCACACGCCCGCGATGGCATCCCAAGCCCGCGTGCGGCTGATGTCGCGTCCACCGGAACCGATGACGAGGACGAGCTCGCACTCCCAGTCGATCGTTGCCGTCGTGATCGGGACGTCGCCGTTCGGGGTGTTGAAACAGCTGCGATATTTGCTGAAGATGAGCGGCGTCTTCGGAACGTCGCTCTTCATCTCGGCGGCGTGGTGGCGGTAGTTGAGGCCGACGGCGAACACCTGTGCCGCGTCGGGTGACGGGTTGTCGAGCTCGTCGACGTTGAGCGGTGCGCCACCGGTCAACGTGTTGGCGAGTTCGCGAACCTTCTTCCAGTTGGCGAAAACGGACGAGGGGGACGGGCCGAACTTGCCCTTGCTCGCTTCCTCGAGGTCCTGGTACGTGCTGCCGTCACCGGTGACGACGATGGCGCGACCTTGTCGCACGGCGAATCGAAAAGTCATAGATGGGGGTTCCTCACTCGGGGCCACGAGCCAATGTCATTCAGCGCAGCAACGATACTGCCCATTGCGTCGGGTTCGACGGGGTGGCTGATGAGGTAGCCCTGTGCCTTGCCGCAGCGCAGGTCGGCGAGCGTCCGCAACTGGCGTTCGCTCTCGACGCCCTCGGCGACGGCATCGAGGCCGAGGGACTCGCACATTGCGACGATCGTGCGCACGAGAGATCGGGCGGACGCGTCGTCGGCGACGCCGCTGACGAAACTGCGGTCGATCTTCAGGCGGTCGATCGGATACTTGCGCAGGAGCGACAACGACGAATACCCGGTGCCGAAATCGTCGATGGCGATCCGCACCCCGAGGTCGTGCAGTCGGCGCAGTGCCTGCAGGGCCTGCTCCGGTTGGGCGATCATCACTCCCTCGGTGACTTCGAGCCACAGCTGGCGAGCCGGAACGTGGCTGCGCATGAGCGCCTCGCTGACGAGGTTGACGAAGTTCGGATCGTGCAACTGGCGCGGGCTGACGTTCACGGCCATCGTCGCATCGCGCGGCACGACACCGGCTTGTATCCAGTCACGGAGGTGCGTGAGCGCCTCGAGCAGCGCCCAGGCGCCGATCGGCACGATGATCCCGGTCTCCTCGGCAATCGGAATGAACTCGGCGGGGGACACCGTTCCGCCGTCGTCGCGGTCCCAACGCATGAGGGCTTCGAACCCGACGACTTCGCCGAGGCCGATGTCGATGATCGGTTGATGAACGAGGCGCAGTTCGCGTCGCTCCAGCGCGCGGTACAACGCCGTTTCGACGGCGAGTCGCTGTGTGACGCGCTCCAGCATCGATTCGTCGAATACCGCGACGCAATTGCGCCCGGAGTCCTTCGCCCGGTACATCGCGGTGTCGGCATGGCGCAGGAGTTCGTCGGCCGAATGCGACACGGACGGGGTGTACGTGGCGACGCCGATGCTCGCCGACGCAAAGACGTCACCCTGGCGCAGGGCGAGCGGCTCGCGAAAGGATTCGAGGATGCGATCGGCGAGGAGCATGGCATCGCCCGCCGAGGTCGAGTGCGGGTCGAGCACGACGAACTCGTCACCGGAGATGCGACCGACGATGCAGCGTTCGGGCAGTGCAACCCTCAGCCTGTCGGCGACGGCGATGAGCACGTCGTCACCGGCCGAGTGCCCGAGGCTGTCGTTGATGTTCTTGAATCTGTCGACGTCGATGAACATGACGGCCGGTTGTCTGCCGTCGCGCCACGCCGTTTGCAGCGAGGCGTCGATGTGCTGCAGCATGAGTGTGCGATTCGCGAGACCGGTGAGCGCGTCGGTTTGGGCACCACGGCGCAGCTGCTCCTGCAATTCACCCGTGCGAACGA
>JBIIDI010000104.1:0-6171 GCA_044238425.1 Ilumatobacteraceae bacterium | reverse complement strand
TTGAGCCGCGACGTCGCGCGGTGCCCGACCGATGCGCTTCGCCAGCGCCATTGCCACGTTGATCTGGGCGTCGGCGTGTTCGCTCGGTCGCACCGCCGGATCGAGATCGGCGTGTTCCGCGCCGAAGTGCTCGCGCAACGCAGCAGTCACCCGTCGCGACACGATGACGACGGGATCGGACATAACTCCTCCATTGTGGCGCAGGTAGCCTCTGGCGCGACGCGGTGACGCGTTCGTGCCCTCGTAGCTCAGCGGATAGAGCGTCGGCCTCCGGAGCCGGAAGCGCAGGTTCGATTCCTGCCGAGGGCGCCAGTACTGCCGCGCCGCGTCAACCCTGACGCATCAACCATCAGCGCGGACAGCGCCGAACGGATTCGACGATGACATCGAACTCCGGAGGCGCGATCAACCCTGGCTGCGCTGCGGACTTCAGCGCGGACAGCGCCGAACGGATTCGACGATGACATCGAATCCGGCGTCGGCATCGATCGTTTCGAGCACCTCGGCGTTCGGGGCGGGGCGCTCGATGAGCTTGCGCTCGTCGATGAGCGTCATTCCCCGGGTGTGGGTGCCGTCGATCTCGACGGCGACGTGACGCCGCGACGAGGTGAACAGCGCGGGATGCGTGAGTGCGAGCACCGAACACACGTCGTGCATCGCCGCGCCGGCGAATCCCTCGTGGCGTTCGGTGTACGTGCCGCTGAAGAAGCGCAGCAGCCCGGCGAGGATTCCGCCGAGCCGCGGATGCGCCGACTCGATGGCGGCGATGCGTTGCGGCGTCGCCTGGAAGGTGTGCGTGAGATCGAGACCCGCCATGATGATGCGCGCGCCGCTCGTGAACACCGCCGCTGCGGCTTCGGGGTCGCACCAGATGTTGAACTCTGCGGCGGCCGTGCGGTTGCCGAACCGTCCACCGCCCATGAGCGAGATCCCCGCGATCTTCCCGACGATGTCGGGCGCGCAGTGCAGCGCGATGGCGACGTTCGTCAGCGGTCCCGTCGGAACGAGCCAGATGCCCTCCTCGGCGCGGACGGTGTCGATGATCCAATCGACCGCACGGCTCGAGTCGGCGGGACGCGACGGCTCGGGCAACTCGGCCCCGTCCATGCCGCTCTCGCCGTGGACGTAGGCGGCGTGAACGGGTTCCGCGACGAGCGGACGTGACGCACCCGCGTGGAGCGGTGCCGACGAGCCGCAGAGATCGAGAATGATCCGCGCGTTGCGGGTGGTGCGCTCGAGCGGCGCGTTGCCCGCCACCGTGGTGACGCCGCGCAGATCGGCAAAGTGCGCCGCAACGATGATCGCGAATGCGTCGTCGTGGCCGGGGTCGCAGTCGAGGATGATCCGCGGACGTTCGACCACGGGCACGAGCATAAGCCCCCACTATCCTTGCCCCATGACCCTTTCGATGTCGACCGCCGTCCTGTCCGATCTCTGGGTTCGCCCCGCGCGCCGTTCCTCGGCGATCGTGCGCGACACCGTCCTCGTCGCCGGCTTCGTCGCGCTCACCGCGCTTGCCGCGCAGGTGAAGTTCGCGCTCCCCTTCACCCCGGTGCCCGTCACCGGTCAGACGTTCGCGGTTCTCCTCGCCGGCGCCGCCCTCGGTGCGCGCAAGGGTGCCGCCAGCCAGCTCGCGTACTGGCTCGTCGGCATGCTCGGCATGCCGGTGTACGCCGACGCCAAGGGCGGATGGGACGTCGCCACGGGCGCAACCATGGGCTACCTCGTCGGATTCGTCGTTGCCGCGTGGGTCGTCGGACGACTCGCCGAACAGCGCCAGGATCGCCGCGTGCTCACGTCGGTTCCCGCGATGCTCTTCGGCACCGCGCTCATCTACACGTTCGGTGTTGCCTGGTTGGCGATCTACCTCGACGTTCCGGTGGCTACCGGCGAATCGAACGCCATCACCATGGGCCTCACGCCGTTCCTCCTCGGTGACGCGCTGAAGCTCGTGCTCGCGGCGATGACGACGGCGAGCGCATGGCGCTTCGTCGACGCCTTCCGCTCGCGCTGAGCGACGCTCTCACACCCCTCGTAGTCGTCACCCCGGGATCAACCCCGGATTTGCTCACCCCTCGACGGGGTGGTGACACGCAACGAACCGCCCGGGGCTGACTTCGCGCAGCTGCGGCTCCTCCGACATGCACCGCTCCGTTGCTGCTTCGCAGCGCGTGCGGAAGCGACATCCCGAGGGCGGCGCGAGCGGTGACGGCGGCTCCCCCTGCAACACCGCGGTTCGCGCGGCACGTGTCGGATCGGGAACCGGGACCGACTGAACGAGCGCGCGCGTGTAATGGTGCGCGGGCCGCGAATAGAGATCGTCGGGACTTCCCACCTCGCACACCTTGCCGAGGTACATGACGACGATGCGGTTGCTCACCGCTTTCACGACGGCGAGGTCGTGGCTGATGAAGATCATCGTCAGTCCGTGTCGCTCCTTCAGGTCCTGGAGCAGGTTGAGGATCTGGGCCTGGATGCTCACGTCGAGCGCGGAGACGGGTTCGTCGCAGATGATGAGCCGCGGATCGAGCGCGAGAGCGCGGGCGATCGAGATGCGCTGACACTGGCCGCCGGAGAATTCGTACGACCGACGGTCGCGCACGAGAGCCGGATCGAGTCCGACCTGATCGAGGAGTTCGTCGACTCGCGCCGCACGCTCCGTCTCGCTGCCGCGGCCCCAGATCGCCAACGGTTCCTCGACGATGCGCTTGATCGACATGCGCGGATCGAGGGACGAGATCGGATCCTGGAAGATCATCTGGATCGCGGTGCGGGCACGACGCAATTCCTCGCTGCTCAGCGTCGTGAGATCGCGTCCCTCGAAGACGACGCGGCCCGAGGTCGGAGGCGGGACCTGCATGATCGCCTTGCCGAGGCTCGTCTTGCCGCAGCCCGATTCGCCGACGATGGCGAGGGTTTCACCCTTCTTCACGTCGAGGCTGACGTTCGACACGGCGTGCACGTAACGCCCGGCGGTCGCCTTGAAGCGCACGACGAGGTCGTGCACGGCGAGAACGATGTCGTCGTCCCCCGTGCGCAGATGCGCGTTGCCGCTACCCGCCATGATCAGTGTCCTCCGAGCGGGTGCCAGCAGCGCCAGCTGTGGTCACCCTGCGTGACGAGCGGTGGATGTTCGGTGCGGCACTTGTCGGTGGCGAACGAACAGCGTTCGGCGAATGCGCATCCTGCGGGACGATTCACCGGATCGGGCAGGCGACCTTCGATGACCGGGAGACGCCGACCCGTCGGCATGTCGACGGTGGGAATCGAGGTAAGTAGTGCCTTCGTGTACGGCATCTTCATGTTCGAGAACAGCACCGACGTGCGCGCGCGCTCGACGATCTCGCCCGCGTACATGACGACGACCTCGTCGGTGTGTCCGGCGACGACACCGAGGTCGTGGGTGATGAGCACCATCGACATGCCGAGCTCGCGGCGCAATTCGCCGAGCAGCTGGAGGATCTGCGCCTGCACGGTGACGTCGAGTGCCGTCGTCGGTTCGTCGGCGAACAGCAACTTCGGCGAGCACGCGATGGCCATCGCGATCATCACGCGCTGACGCATGCCTCCCGACAGCTGATACGGGAACTTGCGCAGCGTTTCGATCGGATCGGGAATGCGCACGAGACGCAGCAAATCGGCGGCACGGGCGCGGGCGGCGTCCTTGTCCATGCCGAGGCGGATGCGCAAACCTTCGGCCACCTGCACACCGATTCGGCGCACGGGATTGAGCGCCGTCATCGGATCCTGGAAGATCATCGCCATTCCCGTGCCGAGATGTCCGCGCATCTGCTCCGGTGACGCCGCCGACAGGTCTTCCCCGTCGAACTCGATGCTCCCCGTGCGCTGCGTCGTTGCGGTGGGCAGCAATCCCATCACCGCCCGGGTGAGCACGGTCTTGCCCGACCCCGACTCGCCGACGATGCCGATCGCCGAGCCGTTGGGCACGTCGAGACTGACGTCGCGCACGGCATGCAGCGGTCCGCGCGCGGTTGCGAACGTGACGTCGAGGTTCCTCACCCGCAGGATCGAGTCGGCGGCTTTGCTCATGCGCACACCCCGGTCATATCCGCGCCTGCCGCTTGTCGAGCCGGGCGCGGAGAATCTCGCCGACGTGGTTCGTGCAGATGACGGTGGTGGCAAGGAAGAACAGCGGCACGAGCACGACGTGCGGGGCGTAGTCGATCTCGTTGCGGCCGCGCGAAATCATCGCACCCCACGACGCCCCGTCGGGAACGCCGACGCCGAGGATCGACAACGACGCCTCGGCAATGATGACCACGCCCACTGCGAGGAATCCGACCGCGATGAGCGCCGGCAGGACGTTGGGAACGATGTGCGTCCAGATGATGTTGCGGGCGCGCATCCCCATCGTT
The DNA here is from genome assembly GCA_044238425.1 of Ilumatobacteraceae bacterium. Lineage (GTDB taxonomy): Bacteria > Actinomycetota > Acidimicrobiia > Acidimicrobiales > Ilumatobacteraceae > F1-60-MAGs027. The sequence continues at coordinate 1,795 of JBIIDI010000104.1, read as the reverse complement.
TGTGCCGCGAGCACGAATTCGCGACTCGTCCACGACATGGCGGCCGCGCGCGCAATGCGTCCGAGGATCGGAATGATGACGACGGTGAGCGACAGGATGAGCACGAGCACCCTCCTCCATGTCGGCACCGAATCGTTGACGTCGATGTTCGTCGCGAACACCGCAACGAGGGCGAGGGCGAGAACGAGGTTCGGCACCGAGAGAACGACGTTGAAGAACGTGGTGATCACCGAGTCGGTGCGACCGCGTGCATACGCGGCGATGATGCCGAGTGCGCTGCCGATGACTCCACCGAGGCCGACGGCGACCACGGCGACGAGAATCGACAGGCGCGCCCCGTTGACGACGCCGAGCAGCAAGTCGTAGCCATTCGAGTCGGTACCGAGCACGTGACGACCGCGGAACGGGCCGACGCCGAGGGCCTCGTCGTACACGGTGTTCCACGCGTCGAGCGGCAACCACGGTCCGACGATTGCGAGCGCAACGACGAGGCCGAGCCATCCGTACGACAGACGCTCGGCGATGCGGCGCCCCCGCTTCTCAGCCATTGATCCTCCGGTTCCGCGTGCGCGGGTCGACGAAACCGGCTGCTTCGTCGACGACGAGGTTGAAGAGCACGTAGAAGATGGCAATGACGGCGACGTAACTCTGCAGCGCGACGAACTGCCGGCCCTGCAACGCCGTGTACAACTCAAAGCCGAGTCCGTACGTGGCAAACACCGCCTCGACAACGATCGCTCCGCCGATGAGTGCACCCATGTTCAGCGCCGCCGACGTGAACAACGTAAGACTCGACGGCCGGAACACGTGACGCCACAGGATGCGGGTGTTCGACAGGCCCTTCGATGCCGCCATGGTGACGTAGTCCTCGCGCAGCGTCGCAACGACGTCGGCGCGCAGGAGACGCGTGTACGTGGCGATGAGCCCGAGCGCGAGGCTGAGCGCCGGCATGATCATCCGCGAGAAGTGCTCCCACAACCCGGCCGACAGCGGCTCGTAACCGAGCGTCGGCAGCCACTGGAATCGCACGCCGACGACGACGATGAGCGTGAGCCCGATCGCAAAGGACGGAATGGCGGAGAAGGAGAACAGCGTCGTGGAGATGACGCGGTCGGCACGACGCCCGGCACGGTAGCCCGACCACATGCCGAGAGGTATCGACACGGCAAGGGCGATGACCTGTGCGTAGAGCATGAGCAGCAGCGACCGTGGCACCGCCGACGCGAGCCGTGAGCCGACGGAATCGGACCCGCCCGAGTAGTAGATGTTGCCGAAGTCGCCGCGCACGAAGTCCCACAACCACGAGACGTAATAGGCGAACGGATTCTTGTCGAGACCGATCTCGGCGCGCAGGGCGTTGCGCTCGATCTCGCCCGCGGTGGGCAGCAGAACTTGCGCGAGGTCGACGGGCAGCAAGCGCATGAGCATCGACACGGCAAACGTTGCACAGACGAGAACGAGCAACGAGTTGCCCAATCGCCCGAGGATGCGGCGTAGCCGTGGATTCATCGTGTCCGTGGATTCATCGTGTCGCCGCTTTCACGTTGATGCGAACACTAGATGACGACGCAGCGCACTGCGAAGGAGTACCCACCCGTGCACCGAGCTTCCGACTGCCGGGCAACGAACGACGCGACCGTGCGGTGAATCGTCTCGCGATGTGAAAAAGAAACGGGGTGGCGGGTTGCCCCGCCACCCCGTCGTCTCGACGAGAAGTCTCGTTGGTTACTTCGACAGGTACACCGAGGTGAGGTCGATGCCGAAGTTCGTCACCGGGCGACGGTTGCCACCCGAG
>JBIIDI010000103.1:0-6207 GCA_044238425.1 Ilumatobacteraceae bacterium | reverse complement strand
TTCATCCGAGCGCGGTGTCGAGTTGCCGGCACTTCGTGCGCTCGACGTTCGCCGTCGTCGCGCCCGAAGTTCGCGGTCTCGGCTTCCAGGTGGCCGCCGCCTCGTCGGGCACGGCGGAGACCGTCGCACGACTCGTCATCCGCGAGCGCGGGATCGACGAACCGCGCTCGCTCAACCGCTTCGACTTCACCGCCGACGAGGTGCGCCGCGTCGTCGAACGTCTCGCCGCGGTACCGACGGTCGACCAGCGGCAGGCGACCTTCGGGCTCGAACGCAGTCGCGCCGAGATCATCCTCGCCGGGGCGCTCATCCTCGAGTCGGTGACCGAAGTGTTCGGCGTGACGACGCTCACTTTCTCCGACTATGCGTTGCGCGAAGGGGTTCTCTTCGACACCCTTCGTCGCGACGGGCGCATCGTGGTCGCCGACGAGGACGATGCGGCACGGCGCAGCGTGCGCCAACTTGCCGAGCGGTGCGACGATCGCCCCGACCATTCACAGCACGTTGCGCGACTCGCCGGTGACTTGTTCGACCAGCTGTTCGCCTCGCTGCGTCTCAGTTCACACTGGCGCCGTTATCTCGAGTTTGCCGCGCTGCTCGCCAACGTCGGGGTCGTCGTCGCGCACGCAAAGCACCATCTCCACTCGTATTACGTCATCCGAAACTCGGAACTCGTCGGGCTCACCGACCGTGAAATCGAGATCGTCGCCCAAGTCGCCCGGTACCACCGCAAGAGCGTTCCGAAGGACTCGCATCCGGAGTTCGTCGCACTGTCGGCGGATGATCGCAACGTCGTGCGCACCATGGCAGCGATTCTTCGCATCGCCATCGGCCTCGACCGCACCCAGGACGGCAGGGTGAAATCGGTGTCGGTGGCGACGACCGACGACACGATCACGATTTCGCTCCGTGCCGCGGGCAGGAAGCGCGGCGAGCTCGGCCTGAACGTCTACGCGGCCAACGAGCGCAAGGGTTTGCTCGCCGACCTCAGCGGGTGCAAGGTGAAGATCGTCGAGGAGTGACGATCTGGAGTGCTACGAGCCGGAGTCGTCCTTCGACGCCTCGTTCTTCACGCCTTCAGCCTTCTTCGCCTCCGCATTCCCCTCGGCAAGACCCTTGCGCAACTCGCCCTGCGCACGACCGAGGTTGCGAGCAATCTTCGGCAAGCGCGAACCGCCGAACAACAGAACGATGACACCAATGATGATCCACAGTTCGATTCCGCTTGGCATGGCGTCACCCTAACAGGGGTGCTGAGTTACGCAGTCGCGATGACGCGCGTTGCCTGCGCACGCTGACGACGCAAACGGCGTCGTTCACGTTCCGATAACCCGCCCCATATGCCGAACTTCTCTCCGTTTTCCAGGGCGTAATCGAGACACTGCTGTCGCACTTCGCAGCCACGACACACTTCCTTCGCTTCGCGCGTCGATGCGCCGCGCTCGGGGAAGAACAAATCGGGGTCGACACCGAGGCAATTCGCCCGATCCTGCCACGAGCGATCCTCGCTCGCAGGCAACAGTTCACTCTCTTTCACGTACGGAACCTCTTTCCCCCCGAACTACAGCGGTGTCATTCTGACAGAAAGTTAAGTCCGAATGCAAATAGGACGACGGAAATCGTCGGTCGGGCTCGGACGATCATCCGGCACGTCGTGACGACCGACGCGACCTCTCGTGACGCTTGCCGTCGAGGAAGTCGATGAGCACGTACTCGCCGAGTGTGTCGGACGAGGCAAAGAAGGCGCGACCGCCGTTGAACCGGGCCATCTTTTCGATGAAGTCGCGCAGTGCAGTCGTCGCATCGAGCATGAAGGTGTTGATGCGGATGCCGTCGCGGGTGCATCTCGCCACCTCGCGCATCGTCGCTTCGACGGTTTCGTACACCGGTGGATAGTGGAAGAACACCTCGCCGTCATCCATGACGTGGGCGGTCGGTTCTCCGTCGGTGATCATGACGATCTGGCGGGTTCCGGGCTTGCCGGCAAGCAGTTGCCGGGCGAGACGCAGACCGTGCTGCATGTTCGTGCCGTACACGAAATCCCAGGACACCGCGGGCAAGTCGGCCGGGTTGAGGACCCGCGCCACCTCGCTGAAGCCGACGATTCCGAGGTAATCACGGGGGAATCGCGAGGAGATGAGCGCATGCAGGGCCACTGCCACCTTCTTCGCCGGCAGGAAGTTGTCGCGCATCGGCATCGACAGCGAGAGGTCGACCATGAGCACGGTCGACGAACGCGTTTGGTGCTCGGTGCGCTCAACTTCGAAGTCGTCGGGGTGGAGTTCGATCGGCACACCCGCTCCTCCCCTGCGCAACGAATTGCGCAGTGTCGTGCGCAGATCGAGGTGGAAGGGATCCCCGAACTCGTAGCGCTTCGTGTCCTCGGCGCGCTCGAGACCCGTGCCGAGCTCGTCAAGCCGGTGGCCGCCGAAGACGTCCCGACCGAGCCGGCCGAAGATCTCGCGCAGGGCGTTGTTTCCGATCTGGCGCAGTCCCCGGGCGGTGAGCTCGAGACGACCCTCGCTCGTGTCGATGAGGCCCGCCTCGGCAAGCGAATCGGCAAGTCCGGCGAGGCGGCGCAGCGACTCGGCGGAATCGTCGCCGAGATGCCGGGCAACGGCCTCGAGGTCGACATCGGCGAGCTGGCCCGGGGCCGCCGCCCGGGACAGGAACGCCTCGAGTTCCTGCAGCCGACCCATTTCCTCGGCTGCCCGCAGCGCATCGCGCATCGACAGGGGGTCCCCTCCGCTGAACTCGGCGGCGTCGTTCCAACCCAGATCCGGGTACATCGACTGGAGGTTCTCCGCGAGTTGGTCCATCTGCCAGCGCAGGTCCATGTCGCCGAGCAGCTCGTTCGACAGGGCTTCGAGTTGCGCACGTTGCTCCGGTGACATTGCGTTGAGCACCGACCGCGCCGCAGCCATGCGCCGAGCGAGCAATTCGAGCAGCTCGTCAAGGTTCGCGGGGTTTTCGGGAAAGTGCGCCCCGAAGCGTGCCATGAACGCCTCGAACTGCGGATCCTCCCCGCGGCCGTGCCGGGCGAGCATCTCGTTGAGTGCCGCGAGCATGTCCTTGATCTCGGCGAGCTGCGCGCCGTCGAGCTGCTGCATCGCCCCGGAAATCTGGTCGACGTGGCGTTGCATGATCTGCTCGCGCACCTCGTCGACAAGGGCGTCGAATCGTCTCCGCGCTTCGTCGGAAATGAAGTCGTACGTTCGCAGCTCCTCGATCCGTGCGGCGAGCGCTTCGGGCAGCAAGTCGAGTTGCAGCGCCCGGGCGTCGGCCCGGTCGCCGTCGCCCGGCCGCAACCGGTCGATCGCAAGCCGCTCCTCGTCGAGGATGTCGTTGAGCTGCTCGTTGAGACGGGTGAACATCCCACCCGGATCGCCCTTGGCGAGCTCGGCACGACGTTGTCGCAGCCGCTCGATCATCGAACGCAGTCCCTCGATGTCGCGGCCGTCGCCCCGGTCGAGTCCGTTGTGCATGATCCGGCGCAGGGCGGCGGCAACGTCACCGTGATGGATGACCTCGTCGGTGACCTCGGCGAGAAGGTCGTCGGAATCGGGGCCGAGAACGCGCTGTGTGCCGTCCCATCGTGAATACGTGAATCGGCGTCCCACGGCTGAACCGTAGCATTGGTCACACCATGCGGTTCCCGCGCACGATCATTTTCGTCGATCTCTCCGGCTTCACGGAATACATCGAGACGCGCGGCGACGAGGCGGCGGTCGAACTGCTCCACCGCTTCCGACGCATCGGTCGCGACCTTGCCGCCGAACTCGGCGTACGTATCGACAAGTTCCTCGGCGACGGCTTCATGGCCATCTCGGTCGAGCCCGACAGCGGCATCGTGTTCGCCACCGAGTTGCGTCGCCGTACCGCCGGCGAACTCTCACCACTGAAGTTGCGCATCGGCATCGCGTCGGGCGACACGATGCTTTTCGACGGCGACGACTACATCGGCACGGCGCCGAATCTTGCCGCACGGCTGTGCGACGAAGCAACCGACTTCGGCATCCTCATTCCGACCGAGCAAACGGTGTCCTTGCCGCGCGGCGTTCGCGCCGAACCGATCGGCAAACTGCGGTTGCGCGGGTTCCCCCGCCGCGTCGCGGTATCCGCACTGCGCGGCGACGCCGAGGTGCTCGAACGCAACGACACCGGCGAGTTGTGGACGCGCGCACCGTTTCCGGTGTGATCACCTCTCGAATTCGCGGCGTTCGCGTCGCGCGAACCGTTCAGCGGGTGCTTCGGGATCGGTAGACCCCGCCGGCTGCACCGGTGGAGTCCTTGTTCAGCCGCTTCGCGAGGTGCAAACCCTCGAGAACGAACTCGACCGCACTCGCCCGCTCGGCGGCCGATGCGCCGGCACCGACGAGTGCATCCACCACTCCGCTGAACGCGGGAATTGCGGCGGCCTGTGCGACGAGATCTTTCGACGCGACGCCGTGACCGGTCGCCGCGGTGAGGCCGTCCTCGAAGGCGGCAACGATGTCCCGCGTCGCCGGGGACGTGACACGTCGCTTGAACACCGCGAGAACCGCCGCCGCCAGGATCGCCTCGAACACCGCTCCTTCGCGGTGCTCGTCGATTCCCTCGAACTCGATCTTCCCCGAACTCGATGCCACGAGTGCGTCGAGATCGCTGATCCGCGGCACGACGACGGACTCGCCGGCCCGCAGCGCGCGACGCATCGCGCTCGCCACCATCACTTCCCGGTTGCTCACGGTGAGACGAACCGAGACACCGCTGCGCTGGTTGACGTTGTTGTGCTGTCGCGCCGTCTGACTCATCTCGGCGACGATCTCGTCCATGAAGTCGGGGATCTTCGCTGCAACGCTGCCGACGTCGGGGTCGCGTGCCTCCTGGCGCATGATCGCCATCTCGGTGGTGACGTCGAGCGGATAGTGCGTGCGGATCTGCGAACCGAACCGATCCTTCAGCGGGGTGATGATGCGCCCGCGGTTCGTGTAGTCCTCGGGGTTCGCCGATGCGACGAGCATGACGTCGAGCGGCAGCCGCACCTTGTAGCCGCGCACCTGGATGTCGCGCTCCTCGAGGACGTTGAGCAGGCCGACCTGGATGCGCTCGCTGAGATCCGGCAACTCGTTGATGGCGAAAATGCCGCGGTTGGTGCGTGGCACGAGGCCGTAGTGCAACGTGAGTTCGTCGCTGAGGTATCGGCCCTCGGCAACCTTGATCGGATCGACTTCACCGATGAGGTCGGCAATCGACGTGTCAGGTGTGGCGAGCTTCTCGCCGAACCGCGCATCGCGATGTACCCAGGTGACGGGGGTCGCGTCGCCGTGCTGCGCGACGAGGTCACGCGCGTGACGCGAGACCGGGTGGTACGGATCGTCGTTGATCTCGCTGCCTTCGACGATCGGCATCCATTCGTCGAGCAGTCCGGTGAGCGACCGGATGATGCGCGTCTTTGCCTGACCGCGCTCGCCGAGAAACACGATGTCGTGCCCGGCGAGGATCGCGTTTTCCAATTGCGGGATGACGGTGTCCTCGTATCCCATGACTCCGGCAACGAGCGGTTCCCCCGCCTTCATTCGCGTCACAGCATTCTCGCGAATCTCCTCCTTCACGGGTCGGGACACCCATCCGGATGCACGCAGTTCACCGAGGGTGCGAATGGTGGGGGACATGCGCACAACCATAGGCGTGGGCGGTGGGCCGCGTTCAACGTACGTCAAATCGTCACGTCGTTGGCCCGACGTCGTTAGCGTGACGACGTGACCCCCACCAACGCATCCCACGCAACTCCCGCCGCGCGCGCCGAACAGGCAACGAAGCACTACGGATCGGGCGACAACCTCGTTCGCGCCCTCGACGGAATCGACGTCTCTTTCGAGCGCGGAAAGTTCAGCGCGATCATGGGCCCGAGCGGTTCGGGAAAGTCGACGCTCATGCACTGTCTCGCCGGTCTCGACTCGCTCACCTCGGGTCGCGTGTACATCGGCGACGTCGAGCTGTCGGCGCTGAGTGATCGCGAGCTGACGAAGCTGCGGCGGGCGAAGGTGGGATTCGTGTTCCAGGCGTTCAACCTCATCCCGACCCTCACTGCCGAGGAGAACATCGTCCTCCCGCTCACGCTCGGCAACGAAGAGGGCGACAAGGAGTGGATCGACCGGGTCGTGCGCACCATTTCGTTGCAGGATCGCCTCGACCACCGGCCGAGCGAACTCTCGGGTGGCCAGC
>JBIIDI010000102.1:0-6219 GCA_044238425.1 Ilumatobacteraceae bacterium | reverse complement strand
CCGGCTGGTACGCCGACAGGATCGCCGGGAATTCACCCCAGAAGCCGGCCAGGCCGGGCAGTCCGAGCGAAGCCATGGCGCACAGACCGAGGATCCAGCCGAGTCGCGGCACCTGCGTGAGCAGACCGCCGAGCTTGGAGATCTCGAGCGTGTGGTACCGCTCCTTCACGCTGCCTGCGACGAAGAACAACATGCCGGTGATGAGACCGTGGGCGACCATTCCGAACACCGCCGCATTGACGCCGAACGGCGTGAGTGTCGAGATGCCGAGCATGACGAATCCCATGTGCGCCACCGACGAGAAGGCGATGAGTCGCTTCATGTCGGTCTGCGCGAGGCAGCCGAGCGCACCGTAGATGATGCCGATGACGGCAAGTCCCCCGATCCACGGTGCCCACGCCTTTGCCGCATCGGGGAGCATCGGGATGGCGATGCGCACGAATCCGTACGTGCCGAGTTTCAGGAGGATTGCGGCAAGGATGACCGAGCCCTGTGTCGGTGCCTGCGTGTGGGCGTCGGGCAACCACGTGTGGAACGGGAACATCGGCACCTTCACGGCGAAACCGATGAACATTCCGGCAAAGATCCACAACTGGGCGGTACGACCGAGTTCGGCGCCGTTCTCGACGAGGTACGGGATCGAGAAACTCTCCGCACCCGTCGTGAAGAAGACGGCGAGGAATGCGACGAGCATGAGCGCCGATCCGAACATCGTGTACAGGAAGAACTTCAGTGATGCGTACTGGCGCTGCTCACCGCCCCACACGCCGATCATGAAGTACATGGGCAGGAGCACCACTTCGAAGAAGACGAAGAAGAGAACGAGATCCTGGGCGATGAACGTGCCGGCCATGCCCACCTGGAGAATGAGCATGAGAATGAAGAACGCCTTCGGATTGCCCGGGTTCGGAACGTGGTCGAGGCTGTAGATGACGACGAGCAACGTGATCACCATGCTGAGGAAGTACAGCGGGAGGCTGATGCCGTCGAGGCCGATGAGATAGCTGCTCTTGATGAGCGGGATCCACTCTGCATCGGCGACGAACTGCATCGTCCCAGACTTCGAGAAGTCGAAGCGCAGCAACGTGACGACGCCGATCACCACGGTCGCGACCGAGGTGGCGAGCGCCACGAACTTGATCGCCGCCTCCTGCGAACGGGGTACGACGACGAGGATGGCGGCACCGAGGAGCGGCAGGAACGTGCCGACGCTCAGCAGCCAGTTGTCGTTGGTCAGCATGTCCATTGTTTCATTGCTCCCGTGGTGTGATCAGCTGTAGATGAGGATGAAGACGAGCGCCGCAACGGCTGCGGCACCGAACAAGAGTGCGCCGTACGTGTTGACGCGACCCGACTGAACCGGCTGGAGTGCGCCACCCGCCGACGACACGACCTCGCCGGATGCGTTCACGGCACCGTCGACGATGCCCTGATCGACCCGTCGGTACACGACGGCCGACAGGCCGCGAATCGCCGCTGCCACCGCGTGGAGAATCCCGTCGAGGACCTTCAGGTGGAACCAGTTCGCGGCACGTGCCACCGGGCCGGCGATGCTGCGAACGACGACCTTCTCGTAGAGCGCGTCGAGGTAGTAGCGGTTGGCGAGCAGGTCGTAACCGGCCTTTGCGAATCGGTTTCGCGAGGTGAGTCCGACGAGTTTCGGGTCACGCTTGCCGTAGTAGCGGGCGCTGAGCAACCAACTCAAGGCAATGCCCGCGAAGACGATGGCCAGCGAGAGCAGTGCCTTCGACCACTTGAACTTCGCGTGGTTCACCTGCGGCGCATAACACACGCCCTTCTCCGGTGTGCTCACGCCGCACGGCGAATCCGAGTGTGCCTCGGCCGTAAGGGGCGCGAACGCCGCTCCGGGACCACCGGGAGCGACGACCTCGACGACCACGGCACGCGGTTCGACCCACTTCTTCATGTACTCCCACGACTCACCGAAAGGCGTCGCGTTGAAGAGCCCCGAGAACACGGCAAGCACCGACAAGACGACGAGCGGAATGGTGATGAGTGCACCGGACTCGTGCGGCTGTGCATGTCCGTGATCGCCGTGGTGGTCATCGTGACCGTGATCGTCGTGGTGACCCGCGGAATGCGCATCGGCTCCGTGTTCCTCATGAACTCCGGCGGCGGCACCACGCGGCTCACCGAAGAACGTGAGGTAGGTCGCGCGGGTCATGTAGGCCGCGGTGAGGAAGGCTCCCCCGAGTCCGACCCACATGAAGAGGGTGTAACCATTGTTCCCGACGTTGTCGATGATTTCGTCCTTCGAGAAGAAACCGGAGAACGGGAAAACGCCGCACAGAGCGAGGGTCGACACCGTCCACGCCGCAAAGGTGACGGGCATGTACCGACGCAGACCGCCCATGTCCTTCTTCATGTCGAAGGAATGGTGCGACGCGCTGTGGCTGATCGATCCGGCACTGAGGAACAGGCACGCCTTGAAGAAAGCGTGCGTGAAGATGTGGAAAACGGCCGGCAACCATGCACCTGCGCCGAGTCCGAGCATCATGTATCCGAGCTGACTCACGGTGCTGTATGCGAGCACGCGCTTGATGTCGCTCTGTACGAACGCCAGCGCCGCCGCGATGACGATGGTGATCGCGCCGATGACCATGATGACGTTGGCACCGGGTCCGAGGATGTCGAGACCGGTGAAGAACACCGGGTACAGACGGGCGACGAGGAACACGCCCGCAACGACCATTGTCGACGAGTGCAGCAGCGAACTCACCGGCGTCGGACCGGCCATGGCGTCGGGCAGCCAGGTATGCAGCGGGAACTGGCCGCTCTTGCCGATCGCGCCGATGAACAGTGCGATCGCCGCGACCGTGATCGCGGCGGCATTCGGCTCACCGGACAGCGCCCACGCCGAGATTCCACGGATGGAGAAACCCGATACTCCTAGGTTCTCCCGAGTCCACGAATCGGCGGAGAAAAACAGGATTGCGATGCCGACGAGCAGACCGACGTCGCCGGTGCGCACGGTGAAGAAGGCCTTCAACGCCGCCCGACTGTTCGGAGCTTCCTCCCACCAGTGTCCGATGAGCATGAACGAGCACAGACCCATGATTTCCCAACCGAGGAGGAACAGGATCATGTCCTCGGCGACGACCATGGCGAGCATGCCTGCGGAGAACAGCGTGAGGGCCGCGAAGAAGTGTGTGTAGCGACGGTCCCCACGCAGGTATTCGACCGAGTACATCTGAACGAGCGTCGAGATGAACGCCACGACGACCAGGACGACGACGGACAACCCGTCGATGTGCTGACCGATGGTGAACTCGAAGCCCCCGGCCTGCCACCACGTCCACGTGCGCACGACCGGCTCGACGAACTGCTCCTCGGCAGCCCCGTTGACCCGGGAGATCCACTGCACTGCGGCGCCGAGGGCGAGCACGAGACTCGTCAGCATCGACACGATGCCGATTTCGCTGCCCTTTCCGGGGAGGCGACGGCCGAAGAGGATGATGACGAAGAAGCCGAGCGTCGGTACGACCGGGAGCAGCCACGCGTTGTTCAGGAACCAGCCGCTGCTGAGTGCGGTGAACGCGTCGGCGGCGAAGACCGTTGCCATCGTCATCCCCTCAGCTCGCTGAGTTCGTCAAGGGCAATCGAGCGCCGGTTGCGGTACACGAGCAGCACGAGACCGAGGCCGACGCCCACCTCTGCGGCCGCCACGGCGATGATGTACAGAGCGAACGTGTGGCCGTCGGCCGAACCGTTGCGCAGGGCGAACGCGAGGAGGTTGATGTTCACCGAGTTGAGGATGAGTTCGATCGACATGAGCACGAGCACGGCGTTCTTGCGCGCAATCACTCCGTAGACGCCGATGCAGAAGAGCACCGCTCCGAGGACGAGGAACTGGTTGACGAGCATCGTCACTCCTTGCGGGCCAGGACGATGGCCCCGATCACCGCTGCGAGCAGAACGAACGACAACGCCCAGAAGGGAAGGAGGTAGGGCCCGAAAATCTGATCCGAGATCTGCTGAACGTCGACCAACTTCGGATCTTCGGGGAGTTTTTCGTCGCCGAACGACCGGAGCAACGCAATCGACATCGTGACGAGCACGGCAACGGACACGGGAATTCCGATCCATGCGCGACGGTTGTTGAGATCCTTTTCCGTGCCGATGCGTGCCCTCGTGAGCATCGTTCCGAACAGGAACAGCACCATGACGGCACCGACGTAGACGAGAACCTGGGTGACGGCGAGGAACTCCGCTGCCAGCAAGACGTACAACGCCGCGGCACCGCTGAGCACGACAACCAGCCACAACGCTGCATGCACGACGTTGTTCGTCGTGACGACGCGCAATGCCGCACCGATCATGATCAGCGCGATCAGGGCGAATCCGATGTTCTGGGCAACCATTACTTCTTCTTCTTGTCCGCGCCGGCGTCGAGTTCCGGTGCCTCGGGGACGGTTTCCATCCACTCCCCGAGCTTGCGCTTGTCGTGGAGGAGGTCGGCGATGCGCGGCTCGGAGTACTCGTACTCCGGACTCCAGAAGAGCGCATCGAACGGACACACTTCGACGCAGATGCCGCAGTACATGCACAGGGCGTAGTCGATGTCGAAGCGATCGAGCTTGTTCACCTGTCGTGGCTTGCCACCCTCGCGACGCGGCGGAGCGAGTTCCTTGTGGCCTTCGATGTAGATGCACCAGTCCGGACACGAACGGGCGCACAACATGCACGACGTGCAGTTGCCCTCGTGCAGCGCAATGACGCCGCGGGCACGCACGGGAGGTGCTTCCTTCTCGTGCGGATACTGAACGGTGTTCGCACCCTCTTTCACGGTGCGCAGCATCGTGCCGAGGGTGACACCGAGACCCTTCACCAGACCGGGGACTTTGGCCACTTACATCACCACCTTGAGAATTGCCGTCACCATGATGTTCGCGAGCGCGATCGGGATGAGCACTTTCCACGCGAAGCGCTGCAACTGGTCCTCACGGAATCGCGGGTACGAGAACCTCACCCACATGATGATGAACACGAGGAGCATCATCTTCGTGAGCATGATCACCGGTCCGGCGACGTTCATCCAGTTCGCGACGTCGTCGATCGACGTCCAGCCGAACCACGCGAACGGAACGCCCCAGCCGCCGAGGAAGAGCACCGACGCGATCATCGCAAAGACGCCCGCGGTGGCGAACTCGCCGATGAAGAAGATGAGGAAGCGGAAACCCGAGTACTCCGTCATGTACCCGGATACGAGCTCACTCTCGGCGATCGGCATGTCGAAGGGTGCCTGGGTGAGCTCGGCCTGGACCGCGATCATGAACACGACGAATCCGGCGAACTGCGTGAGCACGTAAGGATTGCCGAGTCCGTCGAATCCGAAGATCGATCCGGCGTTCTGGGCGACGACGATCTGCTGGAGATTCATGGTGCCGGCCTGAATGACGACGCCGACCACGGCGAGGACCATCGGCAACTCGTAGGCGATGAGCTGCCCGGCTGCCCGCAGACCGCCGAGCAACGAGTACTTGTTCGCGCTCGACCAACCGGCCATGAGAATTCCGAGCACCGACACCGACGACACGGCGAGCGCGTAGAAGATACCCGCCTCGAAGTTCGTGAACCACGCGTCGGGACCGAACGGGACGACCGCGACGAGGAGGAACGTCGAGACGAGGACGACGATCGGTGCGATCTTGAAGATGCGGTGATCGGCGTTCTGCGGACGGATGTCCTCTTTTTGCAGCCACTTGCCCACCTCGGCGATGAGCTGGAGCGACCCGTACGGACCGGCTTCCATCGGGCCGAGGCGGCTCTGCATGAACGACATCATCTTGAAGAGGAAGACGTACACGATCGTTCCCGCCGGGAGCAGAACGGCCACGATGCCGCCGAGCACGCGCAGGAGCGACTGTCCCCAGTACGGGATTTCGACGGCAAGCGTGGACAACATCAGCGGTCGATGTCTCCGAGGATGAAGTACAGCGACGCGAGGATCGTCACGATGTCGGGGACGTACACACCGCGCAGTACCCACGGAGTAATCGAGATGTTGTTGAAGCTGGCGGAGCGGATCTTCACGCGGAACGGTCCGAGTTCGCCGCGCGACACGACGTAGTAGCCCATTTCACCGAGCGGGTTCTCGGTGGATACCCACGCTTCACCCTCGGGCACCTTGATGATCTTCGGGACCTTCGCCATGATCGGACCGCTCGGCAGCGTGTCGAGCAGTCGATCGACGATGAG
>JBIIDI010000101.1:0-6285 GCA_044238425.1 Ilumatobacteraceae bacterium | reverse complement strand
GTGTCGGACTCCTCTCCACTTTCAAGAACTTCCGCCAGGTGAACACGTCGCATCTTCTCGATTCGTACGCGCACATGATCGCCGAGTCGTGGGGCATCGATCCGTCGTCGCCCGAGTGCCGGGCAACGAGCGGCAAGATTCCGATGGGTGGATCGGTGTTCCCCAAGCAAGGCGCGACGCACCTCGTCATCGGCGACGCAGCGGGCAGCGTCAACCCCTTCAACGGCGAGGGCATCGACTACGCGTACGAGACCGCGCGCATCGGCGCCGACGTTCTGCACGAGGCGATCATGACGAACGACGCAACGGTTCTCACCCGTTACCCGACGTTGCTCGATGCCGAGTACGGCCAGTACTTCAAGGTGGCCCGCCTGTTCGCGCGGGTCATCGGCCGTCCGGCGCTCATGCGCGAGCTCTCCCGCGTCGGAATTCGCAGCCACACGCTCATGGAATGGGTGTTGCGCATCATGGCGAACTTGTTGCGACCCGACGAACGCGGTCCCGCCGAAGTGGCGTACAAAATGGCCGCGGCGATCGTGCGCCTCGCGCCGAACGCCTGATTCCCTCCTGCCTGCCTGTCAGCCGGCGGGTGCACACACGACCTCGACGACTTCGTCGCGGTCGACATCGAGGATCGTGCGAATTCCGCGGCTTGCGTAGCGCTCGATGAACTGTCGCAGCGTCCGCGTCGTCTCCTCGCCGGCACAGGTGCGCACGACACCGTTCGTCAGCGGAACGATCCATTCGTTTGCGAGCACGCCACGATCACCGTCGTCGACCATGTCGACGAGCGTCGGCAGAGCGAGCAGGCGCGACTCGGGATCGTCGGCGGCAACGAGCGCGAACCACACGACCGCGGGTCCGAGCATGTCGGCGAGCAGGACGCACGTGGCCGTTGTGGTTCGATCGCCGCACGATGCCTCCCCCGGAGTGCCGTCGGTGATCGTCACGCGTCGTCCGTCGTCGAGCAGCAGCGTCGCGGTGCCGACCGAGCGACCGTCGGCGGTCGTCCACGCGTCGGCGCCTTCCCAGGTCATCACCGACGCGGTGGTGTCGACGTTGCGCCGCGGGCGCTCGCTTGACGGCGATTCACCGCCGCCGAGTACGACGACGGCGAGTACTCCCGTGGCGACGATGACCGCGGCGAGTGCTGCCCACGTGCGCCACGCGAGCAGTTGACGCACGACGCGAGGTTAGACGCCGACGACGTCGGTTCGCGGTGCCGACCCTGCCGACCGCATCTGCTCGTGGTAGCCGAGGATCTGCAGTTCAACGCCGAGGTCGACGTTGCGCACCGACACGCCGTTCGGAACCGTCAGCACGACTGGAGCGAAGTTGAGCAACGAACCGATACCGGCGGCGATGAGATCGTCGGCGACGCTCTGTGCCGCGGTGGACGGAACGGCAACGACTCCGATGTGCACGCCCATCGAGCGCACAACTTCCTTCATGTCGTCCATATGTCGCACGGGGGTGCCGCCGATCTTCGTGCCCACCTTTTTCGGGTCGACGTCGAACAGACACGCAACGGGGAATCCGCGCGACGCGAAGCCACCATTCGTCGCCAAGGCCGAGCCGAGGTTTCCCGCACCGGCGACGACGACCTTCCACTCCGTGAGCAGACCGAGCTCGCGCTTGATCTGGTAAATGAGGTACGTCACCTCGTACCCCACCCCGCGCGTTCCGTACGTGCCGAGGTACGACAGGTCCTTGCGGACCTTCGCTGCGTTCACGCCGGCGAGTGCGGCGAGCTGATCGCTCGAGATTTGGAGCGTCTCGGTCATCTGCAAGTCGGTGAGAATTTGCAGATAAACGGGCAACCGATTGACGGCTGCGTCGGGAATGCGCCGTGACCGGCGCGGACTGGCGGGAACGTCGGGAGGGGTCGACATGGCCCCAAGGGTAGGTGCCTCGTGCAGCGTTTCACGAAGTCGGGTGCCCGACGTGCCGCATGCCACGCGCTGCCCGATCGCGTGTCTGGATGGTCCGTCCACGACACCCGGCAGCCCTTCCGACACCGAGCGTGGCGACCCCTCCAACCGAGAGAGACTGTGCAGGATGAATTCCGACACGACGAACGTCATCCTCGCAACGATTGCGACGCTCGTTGCGACGCTCTTTGCTCTCGTCACCGTCGACCGCTGGCGACGCCGCCGCCAGCGTCACACGAACGCGTGGGCGATCGCAATGACGCTGTTCGCCGTCGGTGCAGCGGCACTGTGGTGGGCCGAGGCGGACGGCTGGTCGATGCCGGTCTTTCGTGTCTTCTTCCTCGTTGGTGCCGTGCTCAACGTCGCATGGCTCGCTCTCGGCTCTCTGTACCTCCTCGTCGGCGCACGACTCACGAATCGCATCCGTACGGTCGTCGTCGCGGCGTCGTTCTTCGCCACGGGTGTCATCATCACAACACCCGCCCGCGGCGACGTACCCACCGAGGGTTTGCCGCGCGCCCGGGAATTGTTCGGCAGCCTTCCGCGGCTGCTCGTTGCGATCGGATCCGGTGTTCCGGCGCTCGTCATCATCGCCGGGGCCGCATGGTCGGTATGGCGACTCGTGCGCCGACGTACCCCGGCACTCGCCGCAGCACAGCGATCCGCACCGCTGTCGGCGGGCCGACTCGTCGCGAGCAACGTCATCATCATGCTCGGCACGCTGGTCTTGTCGGCGAGCGGCACGCTTGCCGGTCGTCTCGGCGAGGACCGTTCCTTCGTCGTCACCCTCACCGTCGGGGTCGTCGTTCTCTTCGTCGGATTCCTCGTTGCCGGTACGCGGCGCAGTGACGGCAGTGCACTCGCCGACGTGACGGGCGATTCCCGTCTGCGCACGTCCTGAACCGGCGCGATCGCACCGACCCGACTGTGCTCGGCGCGTACCGCTGCCGGAGCGAGCTCAGCCCATCGTCAGCGAAACGATTCCCGCGATGAAGATCGCCGCGAGGAGCAGACCGAGCGCGAGAGTCGTGGCGGGACGCATGGCTCCGACTGTAGCGATGCGAACGCGGTGCGACGAAAGCGTCAGCGACGCTCGTCGCTGACGCGCGATCCGAGCTGCACGGCAACCGTGACGCCAGGTGTCTCCCCGACGGCTGCGGCGCGCAACTGTACGGCGTCGCCGGCAGCGAGACGCAACTCGTCGGCCGCCGACCGCTGACGCATGCACACGGCGAGCATCCCGTACGAATCGAGGACGAGACCGAGTCCGCCGCCGATTCCTTCGAACGACGTCGCACGCTGCACGGAACGCGTGACGCTCTCGCCCGTCGCCGTCGTACACGAGAGGGAGAGCACGTCGCCCCACTCCGCGACGTCGTCCGGTGACACGTTCAACTGGCAGTTTCCGTAGCGATCGACCCACGTCACTTCGGCGACAAGCACGTCGCCTTCCCTCCGCGACAGCGGGATGACACCGGGCATGAGCAATGCAGGGTCGACTGCGGGTCCGAGTTCGTGCAACGGAACGCCGTTGCACACGTGCGCGGCGACGGGGGCAAAGATGTCGCGACCGGCGAACGTCGCGCCGGGTGCGACGAGGTGATACTCGTCGTTCGTCAACTCGATGGCTTCATCGGCACCACCGGCGAGGGCCACCGCCATCGACAACACCCCGTTGTCCGGACCAATGAGAACCCCCCGCCCGCCGGCGACGGAGACGGCGATCGCGCGGCGACTCGTACCGACGCCCGGGTCGACGACGGCAAGCACGACGCCCTCCGGGACGTACGTGATACTGCGGGCAAGGGCGAGGGAACCGGCCCGCACGTCGAACGCGGGAATCTCGTGGGTGAGGTCGAGCACCGACACGTGCGGGGCGATATCGGCAATGACACCCTTCACGACACCGACGAACTCGTCACCCACTCCGTAGTCGGACAGAAACGACACGTGCCGGTACCGCGGTGTTGGAAACGGTGCATTCATCGCCGATCACGGTACCGAGCAGACGTCTGTTCGAAGACGTCGCAGCTGCGCGCGAAGCTCGGCACCGGCACATGTGAACGTGGGAGAAATGTGAACGTGGGAGCCGATGCCAACCCCCCGACGGCATCGACTCCCACGGCGCAGCCCTTGCGGGCGCGTCTCCCGGAGCGGAGTGACCCCCGTTCCGGTGATCTGAAAACGGGTCATACGTTAGGCACAAAACTCCGTTGCCGACACCGTTCCGCCGGGAATTTTTCCGCCGGCAATGGCGACGCCACGGTGCCGCAACGGTGCACGGGCGTGCAACAATCCGCGATTACCGCTACGCGGAACCGAGCTCCCTGCTGCGGGCGGTCGCTCGCTCGACTGCGGCGACGAATGCAGCGTGCACGTCACGGTCGTCGAGCGCCGCAATTCCCGCCGCCGTCGTGCCGTTCGGCGAGGTGACGCGCCGGCGCAACTCGGCCGGTGAACCGGGTTCGCGCTCGACGAGCGCTGCCGACCCGACGAGCAGGCTGGCGACGAGTTCCTCGGGCCGCGGCAGACCGGCGGCACGGGCGGCGTCGAGCAGCGCTTCGGCAACGTAGAACACGTACGCCGGACCGGAGCCGATGAGTCCCGTGAATGCATCGATGGACGACTCCGGCAGCTCGACGACCACTCCGATTGCACCGAGAATCGCCTGCGCCCACGCGACGTCGGCAGCGACGCAGTGTGCGCTCGTCGCCATTGCCGTCGTCGACTTGCCGACGACGGCGGGGGTGTTCGGCATCGCCCGCACGACGGCCACGTTGCTCCCGCACCACCCCTGCAGCCGCGCAAGTGTGACTCCTGCGGCGATCGAGATGATGCGGCCCACTCCGCGTGCCGCGAGCGCCGTGCACGCCGCATCCACGTCGCCCGGTTTGACCGCGATGACCGCACCGTCGACCGCACCCTCGTGCGCGTCGATCGACGCGACGATGCGTGCCGTCGGGTACGTCGTTGCGAGCTGCGCTCGCCGATCGGCGTTCGCTTCGACGAGAACGAGCGTTCGTGCGTCGACTCCGGCCCGCAACAACCCGTCGACCATGGCCGAGCCCATGTTGCCGACTCCCACGATCGCAAGATCGCCGAGGTGCTTCACCTCGCCGAGGCTACCGAGACGGCCGACTCAGCCCCGGAAACGCGAGTTCGACGAGTGCAGCGAAGTGTTGCTCGATCGTCGCGTACACCGATCCGACGATGCGATCGAGTTCCGCGTCATCGAGCGACTCGAGCAGGAGCTCACCGTAGAGATGGAGTGCATCCTCCGCTCCGATGCCGAAGTGGTGCCCGACGAGGCGTTCGTTGCGCCGCAGGCAGTAGCGCAGCAATTCCTCGGAGCGCGTCGGCGGGGTCGGGAGAACGTACGTCTCGTGGCGCAGGGTGCGCTGCCCGAGCAGGAACCACACCGTGATCGTCTCCTTCTCCTCGCCGCGCAGTCGAACGAACCACCGATCCGGTTCGTCGGTCGACCGACCCGCCGCGAGAACGCTCGACCACTCACCGCGCACCCGTGCGCACCATTCGTCGATTCGCCGCTCGAGCACGGCCCGCGACGAATCGTCGAACAGGTCGGTCATCGCCGGGTCACGAACAGGTGACGGGTGTGCGTGCCGAGACTTCGGCATAGATCCTGCGCAGCCGCATCGCGGCGGAGTTCCACGTGTAGCGCATGCTGCGAGCGTGCGCCGCCGCACCCATGTCGCGCGCGAGGGCGGGCGAATCGATGATCCGTCGCAGAGCGTGGGCGAACGAGTTCACCTCGCGATCGGTGACGAGCACACCCGTCGTGCCGTCTTCGACGAGCGACAGGAGCCCGCCGACGCCGCTGGCGACGACCGGTCGACCGCTCGCCATCGCCTCGAGGGCGACGAGACCGAAACTTTCGCTGCGTGACGGCACGACGACGACGTCGGCGGCGCGGAAGTAGGTGGAGAGCAGGTGATGCGGCATCGGGTCGACGTGCCGCACGCGCGCCGACATACCCAGTCGTCCGACGAGGGAGCGTACGTCGGCCACTTCGCGCGCACCGTCCGGACCGCTTGCGCCGCCGACGACGACGAGCTGGACGTCGCTGCGACCGAGAGCCGCAACCGCACGGATGGCGAGGTCGACACCCTTCAGCGGTTGGATTCGTCCGACGACGAGCACGACGGGTGAATCGTCGAGACCGATCGCCGCGCGTGCACCGCGTACGTCGCCCGGGGAGAAGACGGCATGTTCGACACCCGGTGCGACGATGTCGGCGGCGCCGGTCCACTGCGGGTACAACATCCGCAGTTGATTGCGTTCCTCGGCGCAGGAGACGACGACGGTGTCGGAACAGCCCATCACCGCCACCTCA
>JBIIDI010000100.1:0-6324 GCA_044238425.1 Ilumatobacteraceae bacterium | reverse complement strand
ACTCAACCGAGGGGACGGTCGTGACGAACGCTCCGCTCCTGTTCGCGAGTGGCGCAGCAACCGAAAGCTCGGTGTCACGAGCCAATGCGGCGATCCAGGCGACTTCGGCCGCGACGTTCTCAGACGTGCGACGGGAGTTCACGTTCAGTCGCAGCGCAAATCTGCGCCCATCACGCGTATCGACGCGGAACGTGGTGTTGAAACCATGTTCGAGAAGAGTGAGCTGCTCCACGCCAATCTCATACCGAGCCAGCGCGGCACCGGCGAGAGTGCGCATTCGGACGACTTGTGCGTGTCTGCTGAGTTCTTCGAAACCCTTCGACTCGGCCACGGCCTCGAACCTAGCCATCGAAGCCCGCAACCTTCCACGGGCGCAATCGAGAGGAAGCTCCCGCGGCTCCGCCAATTGCACTGGCACATCGGCGTAATGTGCCGTCATGACACTCGAAAGATTCGCGGGTCCGATGCGACTGCTCCTCGGCGCGGCTCTCCTCTTCGCCGGTATCGGTCATCTCACCGCCCAGCGCAGCGAGTTCCAGGCGCAGGTGCCGTCATGGTTTCCGGTTGACGCAGACCTCGTCGTCGTGGTGTCGGGAATCGTCGAGATCCTGCTCGGCGCGGCACTCATTGCACTGCCGAAACACCGGGTGATCGTCGGCACGATCGTCGCCGCATTCTTCGTCGTCATCTTTCCGGGCAACGTTGCGCAGTGGATCGAAGGCACCGACGCGTTCGGACTCGACTCCGACACCGCGCGCTTCGTTCGGTTGTTCTTCCAGCCCGTGCTCGTCGCGTGGGCGCTGACATCCACCGGTGCGTGGCAAGCGTGGCGCCGGGGAACCTGGCCACGAACCGCATCGCCACACAGCGGCCGATAATCCAGCCGGCGCCGCTGCGCGTGTGTACGGTCATGGCGTGATGCGACGAGTCTTGATTGTCGCTGCGGCGACGACTCTGCTCGCCGCGTGCGGCAGCAACGGCGCAGCCGTTCCCGACTCGTGCCCCCAGGGAGACTTTCTCGTCGCGATGAACTCCTACGTCGAGGGTTCGGTGTTCATCGACACGCCGTGGGAACCTGCGCCCGATACCGATCTCGCTGCCGCTCTCGTCAACGGCGGTGTCGCCTGCTCCTATGGCATCCAAGAAGCCGAGGTTGGTGCGACGATTCTGTGGTCGAATTCCGACGCGTTCGCCGAACGACGCGCTCAATGGGAGATCGACGGCCAGGAACAGGTTTCCGTTGCCGGCGCCGACGAGGCGTGGGCGAAGCAGGAAATCGTCAGCGATATCGAGCGCCATTTGTGGGCTCTCAATCTGCTCGTCGACGACGTCTGGATTCAGATCAACGCGACCTTCCTCCCCGACCTGCAGTCCGCCCGACCGCTCATCGACGCAGTGCTTGCCGAGGTGCGCAACTAACGTGCCGCGCCACGCACGCTCGACGTGCGTTCAGCAGCTCGAATCGCTCGGCTTGGGAACGGCGAGCCCGAACAGCGGGCGCAGCTTCAGACCGATGAACGTGCCGACGAGCGCAGCGACCGCCCACAAGTAGCCGTGCAAGCTGCCCGATGCGATGCCACTGAAGTAGGCGCCGATGTTGCAGCCGGACGCGAACGTTGCCCCGTAGCCCATGAGCACGCCACCGAGGATTCCCGCCGCAACGGTGCGACCGGGAATCCGCTTGTGCAGGGCGAAACCACCGGCAGCCGCCGAAGCAACGAGCGCACCGAGAATGATGCCGAAGTTCGCCACCGAGGTGTTGTCGGCGAGGACCGACGCATCGAGACCGGGACGTTCCTTCCAGAAACTCCATGACGCAACGTCAAGGCCGAGCGTCGACATGATTTTCGAGGCCCACAAGCGGAACGCACCCGTGACACCCCACGGCCGACCGGACACGAGCAACACGGTGGCGTTGAGCACGGCGAGTGCAATTGCCGCGGTCCACAACGGCCACGTGCCGCGCAACAAACGTGCTGCTCCAACGGCGCTTGGTGCGCTCTCCATGCGGGGCGGACGACGTCGGCGAATGATCAACTCTGCGACGAGTGCAACCGCGCCGATAACGAGCAATGACACGACGACACCACCGACACGACCGAAACTCTCCGGCAACGACACCGGGTCGGCGAACTTGACGAAACCGGGTCCCGACGACCAGAAATCCCAGCCGGCAACACCCAACGCCGAGCCACCGATGAATCCGCCGAGCGTGATGAGCACCGCAACGTTGCCCGAACCGGTGGCGAAGAGCGTTCCCGATGCGCACGAACCACCGAGCTGCATACCGATGCCGAACAGCGCCGCGCCGACGAACAGGGCGAGAGTGATGGGCGCATAGAAGCCGGCCGGCTCGTTGCCGAAGAAACCACTCCCCGACCCGAAGATGACGGCGAACAATACGACGGCAATCGCGAGCATCAGCGTGTGTGCCTGCAAGGCGCGACCCTGACCAACGGCGACGAGTTGACGCCATGCCGAGGTAAATCCGAAGCGCGAGTGAAACAGCGTGATACCGAGGAGCAAGCCAACGGCGAACAGCGTTGCCTTTGCCGCACCTTGGGTCGATGCGATCACCCACGCAAGGACAATGGAGCCGACGACACCGGCGCCGATGACTCGAGATTGCGGCGCCGCCAACGGCCCGGACGATGACGCGGTGATGGAGTGAGTATTCGCTGGAGAGGTCATAGACAGCAATGCTGACCTATCCGATCGAGTTTGTCAAATTTCGGTGGCAAGGCGTTATTGGGGTACTCAAAGATTTGACTTAGTCAAAACCCGTGCCTAGTCTGCGCTCGTGCTTTCGCCTCAGGCCGACACCTTGCGCCACCACGGCGTTGTCGTCACCGCCCAACGACTCGCCGTTCTGCGGGCAGTGGCCCGGGCTCCGCACAGCACCGCCGACCACGTCGCGAGCCTCGCCCGGGCCGACATCGGTTCAATCTCGAAGCAATCGGTATACGACACCTTGAATTCCTTCGTCGAGCGCGGCATCGTGCGACGTATTCAACCGATCGGCTCCCCTGCCCTCTACGAAGACCGTGTTGGCGACAATCACCATCACGTCATGTGCCGCTCGTGCGGCGCGGTGGGTGACGTCGATTGCGCCGTCGGTGAGCGGCCGTGTCTGCATGCGTCGGAGACGCACGGCTTTGCCATCGACGAAGCCGACGTCACGTACTGGGGCCTGTGCCCGCAGTGCCAAGATGTGTCGACACCCGCCCCCGCCCGCCAGTTCGCCTGACGAGGCACGACCACCGCAACGAATCGCAAGACCGAATACCAAACCAGAAAACCCCCAGCAAGTAACACCGAAAGAACACAAGGAGCAATACACATGAGCAACGAACCACGGTGCCCGTTCACGGGTTCCACGACATCCAACGACATGGCGCCGACCAACCGTGACTGGTGGCCGAACCAGTTGAACCTCAAGGTGCTGCACAACAATCCCGTTGCCGGCGACCCGATGGGTGAGGATTTCGACTACGTCGAGGAGTTCAAGAAGCTGAACCTCGACGCCGTCGTCGCCGACCTGAAGGCGCTCATGACCGACTCGAAGGAATGGTGGCCCGCCGACTACGGCCACTACGGCCCCTTCTTCGTGCGCATGACGTGGCACGCCGCGGGCACGTACCGCATCAGCGACGGTCGCGGCGGTGCAGGCACCGGACAGCAGCGCTTTGCTCCGACGAACAGCTGGCCGGACAACGGCAACCTCGACAAGGCCCGCCGCTTGCTGTGGCCGGTGAAGAAGAAGTACGGCAAGGCGCTGTCGTGGGCGGACCTCATCGTCCTCGCCGGCAACGTCGCCATGGAGTCGATGGGCTTCAAGACCTTCGGCTTCGCCGGTGGTCGCGCCGACACCTACGAGCCGGACGACACGTACTGGGGTGAAGAGACGAAGTGGCTCGACGACAAGCGCTACCAGGGCGATCGTCAGCTCGACAATCCCCTCGGTGCGGTGCAGATGGGTCTCATCTACGTCAACCCGCAGGGTCCGAACGGTAACCCCGATCCGATCGCCTCGGCACGTGACGTGCGCGAGACGTTCGCCCGCATGGCGATGAACGACGAGGAAACCGTCGCGCTCGTCGCCGGTGGTCACACGTTCGGCAAGGCGCACGGCGCAGCGGATCCGGAGAAGCACGTCGGCGCCGATCCCGAAGCCGCGCCGATCCAGGCAATGGGCTTCGGTTGGCACAACAAGCTCGGTGAAGGCCACGGCGTTGCCACCATCACGAGCGGCATCGAAGGTGCCTGGACGACGAACCCCATCAAGTGGGACAACGACTACTTCAAGATCCTCCTCGAGAACGAGTGGGAGCTGACGAAGAGCCCGGCCGGCGCGCACCAGTGGGTGCCGAAGGGTGGTGCGATGAAGGACTCGGTTCCTGACGCGCACGACAAGTCGAAGCGTCACCAGCCGATCATGACGACGGCGGACCTCGCCCTGAAGTTCGACCCCGAGTACGCGAAGATCTCGAAGCGGTTCCACGAGAACCCCGCCGAGTTCGCCGACGCCTTTGCCCGCGCGTGGTTCAAGCTGACCCACCGCGACATGGGTCCGAAGTCGCGTTACTTCGGCAAGCTCGTGCCGAAGGAAGAGCTCATCTGGCAGGACCCGGTCCCGGCCGTCGATCACCCGCTCGTCGATGACAAGGACGTCGAGGCGTTGAAGGCCAAGGTGCTCGCCACCGGTCTCAGCGTCACGGCCCTCGTGAAGACGGCATGGGCGTCGGCGTCGACGTTCCGCGGCACCGACAAGCGCGGTGGCGCCAACGGCGCACGCATCCGTCTCGCCCCGCAGACGAACTGGGAAGTGAACGAGCCCGCCGATCTCTCGAAGGTCCTCGCGGCCCTCGAGAAGGTGCGCGACGAGTTCAACGCCTCGGCATCGGGTGGCAAGAAGATTTCTCTTGCCGACCTCATCGTGCTCGCCGGTGCAGCAGCCGTCGAGAAGGCGGCCAAGGACGCCGGGGTCAGCGTGAAGGTTCCGTTCCGCCCGGGTCGCGCCGACGCGAGCGCGGCACAGACCGACGCAGCGTCGTTCGCGGTTCTCGAGCCGACCTTCGATGCGTTCCGCAACTACGTGCGTGTCGGCCACATGGCCCGCACCGAGCAGTTGCTCATCGAGAAGGCGAGCCTGCTCAACCTCACGGCACCCGAAATGACGGTGCTCGTGGGTGGCATGCGCGCCCTCGGTGCGAACTACAAGGACACCGCCCACGGCGTGTTCTCGGCGAAGAAGGGTGCCTTGACGAACGAGTTCTTCGTCAACATCCTCGACACCGACGTGACCTGGGAACCCACCGACAAGTCCGAGGAAACCTTCGTCGGCAAGGTCGGCGGCAAGCAGAAGTGGACGGCCACCCGCGCCGACCTCATCTTCGGTTCGAACTCGCAGCTGCGAGGAATCGCCGAGGTGTACGGCGGGGATGACGCCCACAGCAAGTTCGTGCACGACTTCGTCGCTGCATGGAACAAGGTGATGGAGCTCGACCGCTTCGACTTGCGCTGATCACGCAACGACAACAGTCACAGCGAAAGAGCGGGGGCCATGCCCCCGCTCTTATTGCGTTTCCGACCTTCCGTTCGAGGGCGCGTCCGACGGCGTCTCCGACACACCGATGTCATTCGCTGTCTCGCGCACGACGGCGCGAAGTTCGCAACCCTTAGATTGCCGACCAGCCGCCGTCGCAGGAGAGAATCGCGCCGTTCACGTTCGACGCTTCGTCGCTGAGCACCCAGCAGATCATCGCCGCCACTTCTTCGGCCGTCGCCCAGCCGGGCACGACGTGCTTCATGATCCCGCCGACAACCTCACGGGCGTGAGCTGAGCGAAACGGCGCCTCGATGTTCGTCGCCACCCCGCCCGGGGCGACGGCGTTCGTGCGGATCTTGTTGCGCGAGTACATCACCGACATGTTGCGGGTGAGACCGTGCACCGCGTGTTTCGACGACGCGTACGCGACTCCCGATGCCGAGCCGCGCAATCCCGCACCCGACGACACGTTGACGATCGATCCCCCGCCACCGGCGATCATCACCGGCACGACGGCACGACACATCCGCATGACCGCGGTGAGATTGACGGCGATCACCGTGTCCCACGTGGCGTCGTCGACTTCGGCGACGGGCAGGAACGCGTCCATGATGCCCGCAACGTTGGCGAGAAGGTGGACGGAGCCGTTGCATGCCGCGACGCACGCGTCGACCGTCGATTGCTCGCTGATGTCGCCAACGATCGACGCGACGATTGCGCCACCGATTTCGGTGCGCAGATCGTCGAGACGCTGTGCGCTCACGTCGGTGACGACG
>JBIIDI010000013.1:0-21567 GCA_044238425.1 Ilumatobacteraceae bacterium | reverse complement strand
CCGACGTCTCCCGAACCACTTGCCGGAGTCGCAACGGCGTCCCCCGCGCCGCGCCGGCGTCGTGCCCGCCGCATCTCCGTCGTCGCGGTCGTGCTCGCTGTCGTCATCGTCGCGACGATCGTCGGTGCCGGCGTCAACGCACGACGCGGGTATTTCGTCCGCTTCGAGTCAGCCGGTGACGATGCCCGACTTCTCATCTACCGCGGATCTCCCGAGAACGTCCTGTGGTTCGCACCGACGATCGAGGCGGACACCACCCTGCGCCGCGGCGATCTGCACCCCGGTCTTGCTGCGCAGCTTGACGATCCGCGCACGTTCGAGTCTGCACCCCGTGCTGCGGCATTCGTCAATTCCATTCGCGACGTCGTCGAGGAGCACACCGGCCAATGAGTGAACCGATCCTCATCAACGACCGCTACGAACTGGGACGCCGCATCGGACGTGGCGGCATGGCCGAGGTGTTCGTTGCCCGCGACCGTCTTCTCGACCGTCCCGTCGCGGTGAAGGTCCTTTTCCCCGAGCACGCCAAGGATCCTTTGTTCGTCGAGCGGTTCCGTCGCGAGGCCATGTCGGCGGCGGGGCTCAACCACCCGAACATCGTTGGTGTCTACGACTGGGGTCAGGTGAACAACACGTACTACATCGCCATGGAGTACGTACAAGGTCGCACGCTCGCCGAGATTCTCCAGGCCAACGGTCGACTCAGCGTGTTGCAGGCGTGCGACATTGCCGTCGAGGTCGCAGCCGCGCTCGCCTCGGCGCACCAACACGGTGTCGTGCACCGTGACATCAAGCCGGCGAACATCCTCGTCGGGTCGACGGGTCAGGTGAAGGTCGCCGATTTCGGAATTGCCCGCGCCGTCGGTGCAGCCGTCGAACAGAATCTCACCCAGACCGGTGCCGTCATGGGCACGGCGACGTACTTTTCGCCCGAGCAGGCACAGGGCAGCCAGCCCGATCCGCGCAGCGATCTCTATTCACTCGGTGTCGTCATGTACGAGATGATCGCCGGCGAACCACCGTTCGTCGGTGACAACGCGATCGCAGTCGCCTACAAGCAGGTACACGACCGTCCGCAGCCGCTGCGGTCGAAGGAACCCGACGTGTCTCCGGCATTCAGCGCCATCGTCATGAAGTGCCTGGAAAAGGATCCGATGCGTCGGTATGCAACGGCCGCCGAACTCGCCGACGACATTCGTCGGTTCATCGACGGAGAGGAAGTCGTCGCGCATCTCGAGGAGCAACGTCGCACGCACGACGCACAGGCAACGAGTGTGATGCCGAGCATCGACGGCGGTGGAACGAGCGAATATCCCGACGCCGGGGTCACCACGGTGCTCGACGCCCAACCGACGACGAAACTGCCGATGACGCGTCCCGCACGGGCATCAGCTGCATACCCCCAGTACGACGACATGGCACCGAAGCGCACCGCTGCGTACGTGTTCGGCGCAGTCGCATCGATCATCGCGGTCATCGCCATCGGACTCTTTGCTTTCCGACTGCTCACCGATGAGGGTGCGTCGACGAGCATCACCGTTCCCAACGTCGTCGGCTTGAACATCGAGGACGCCCGTGCCCTGTTGCTCGACGTCGGCCTCACGCCGATCGAGGACCCCCGTGTGCGTGAAGGAGCGGCGAACGACGTCGTCTACGAACAGTCACCGACACCCGACACCCTCGCGCGCGAAGGGGAAAACGTCATCCTCGTGTACAACCCCGGTTTCGTCCCCGTGACGGTGCCGAACCTCGTCGGTCTGAGCGTCGAGCAGGCAACCGCAACCCTGCGCTCGTTGGGCCTGCGTCTCGTCGTCGGCAACTTCGTCGCCGACACGAGCATTCCGGCGAACCAGATCCTCAGTCAGTCGCCGGCAGCCGAACTCGGCACCCGCCCGAACTCGATCATCACCGTCGTCGTCTCCGGCGGGACGAATTCGGTGCTCGTACCCGACGTGACGGGCGACCCCGAGTCGGCGGCGATCAAGGAACTCCAGGCCCGACCGCTCGGATTCGTCGTGACGACGGTGCGCGAGGCGAGTGACACGATCGAAGCGGGCCGCGTGATCCGCAGCGAACCGTTGCCGAACACCGCGGCTGCGCCCGGTGGATCGATCACGCTGTACGTATCGGCCGGACCGGCGAACGTCGACGTCGCGAACTTCGTCGGACTCGGCGAGGGCGAGGCACAGAATCTTGCAGCGTCAGCGGGGCTCGTCGCCGCGATCACGTACCAGGATGTCGTCGCCGGTGACGCCGGTGACGGACGTGTCATTTCGCAGTCGGTGGCCCCGGGAACACGCGTCGTCTCCCAGACGCCGATCACCTTCGTCGTCGGCCGGGTGCCGACGTCGGGTTAACGCCCTCCGCGGGCCCGCTCGACGAAGTTCGCGATCATCTCGTGACCGCGACTCGTGAGGATGCTCTCGGGATGGAACTGCACTCCCTCGACGTCGTGCTGTGCGTGTCGCACACCCATGACGAGACCATCTGTCGTGCGAGCCGACACAATGAGTGAATCGGGTACCGATTCATCGCTGATGATGAGCGAGTGGTAGCGCGTCACTTCAAGCGGCGAAGGAATGCCATGGAAGATTCCATGGCCGTCGTGTTCGATCGTCGAGGTCTTGCCGTGACGCAACTCGGGTGCGAGGACGACGTCGGCGCCGAACACTTCGCCGATGGCCTGGTGTCCGAGACACACACCGAGAATCGGCATGCGTCCGGCGAAGTGACGAATCGCGGCACAGCTCACTCCGGCATCGAGCGGACGACCGGGACCCGGCGACACGACGAGGGCATCGCACCGCAGTGCGTCCAACTCGTCGAGAGTGTGCGTGTCGTTGCGCACGACGACCGGCTCGACTCCCGTTTCCCCGAGGTACTGCACGAGGTTGTAGACGAAGCTGTCGTAGTTGTCGATGACGAGAACCTTCGCCGCAGCCACCCCTACAGCCTGCCTGCGGCCCGTCCCCGCCGCCTACACTGACTCGTGATGCCTGATCGCAAGAACCGTTCCGGACGCGTCACGACTCCCGCTTCGACCCGCTACACGCCTCCCGTGCCGGTCGAGGTGAAGGAGAGCCCGCGATGGGTTCCCGTGCTCATGTTCGCGTTGCTCGGCCTCGGCGCGCTCGTCATTCTTTTCTATTACCTGGGATTCGTTCCCGGCGGTCGCAGCAACTGGTACCTGTTCGGCGGCCTTGCAATGGTTCTCGGCGGGCTCTTCACCGCAACCAAGTACCGCTGACCCGCGATTCGTCGACGGTCCGTCACTCGACGGGTGCGACGAACTCCATGTCCTCCATGCAGTGCCGCGGCGGAGGCGGATCTTCGTCGGGTGCCATCGTCATGCGCAACTCCACGCCGCACACGGTGCAGCGATAGCGCACGTTGATCCGTCGCAACACGCCGGTCGGTGGCGGCGGTGGCGGCGCCGTTGACGCATTGCGCAGCATGGCCAGGCCCCATTTCCAGGTGAACCAGAAAATGGCGACGCCACCGAGGATCCACAGGATGCGACCGAGCACGGCGCTACCTCAGATCCGCGGCGACGCAACGACGTGACCCACGTGGGTCACACCGGCTCTAGAGACGCTCGATGATGAAGGCGTTGGCCATGCCGCCGCCTTCGCACATCGTCTGCAGACCGAAGCGACCACCGGTGCGCTCGAGTTCGTTGAGCAACGTTGCGGTGAGTCGTGCGCCGGAGGCTCCGAGCGGGTGACCGAGGGCGATTGCGCCGCCGTTGACGTTCACCTTGCTCATGTCGGGACGGATTTCCTTCTCCCACGCGAGAACGACCGAGGCGAAGGCTTCGTTGATTTCGATGAGATCCATGTCCTCGATCTTCATGTTCGCCTTCTCGAGCACCTTCTTCGTCGCGGGAATCGGCGCGGTGAGCATCATGCGCGGATTGTCGGCGGCGAGTGAGAAGCTGACGAAGCGTGCGCGGGGCTTCAGCCCGAGCTTCTTCGCCTTCTCTTCGCTCATGATCAACACGGCGGCGGCGCCGTCGGTGATCTGCGACGAGTTTCCGGCGGTGACGCGACCACCCTCTTCGGCGGGGATGAACGACGGCTTCAGTGAGCCGAGCTTCTCGAGCGACGACTCACGGATTCCCTCGTCGGTCGACATCATCTGTCCTTCGGCGTCGCGCAGCGGGAGGATCTCCTTCTGGAAACGACCTTCCTTCGTCGCACGTGCGGCGAATTCCTGTGACCGCAAGGCGTACGCATCGAGGTCGTCGCGGGTGAGCTTCCACTTGTCGGCGATGAGTTCGGCGGAGATGCCCTGGTTGACGAGGCCGCCCTCGGACTCGTAGCGGTCCTTCACGCGCGGACCGACCGGCCAGCCGTACTTGCCTTCGGCAACCGACGATCCCATCGGCACGCGGGTCATCGACTCGATTCCCGCGGCGATGACGACATCGTACGCCCCCGCCATGACGCCTTGTGCACCGAAGTGCGACGCCTGCTGGCTCGAACCGCACTGACGATCGACCGTGGTACCGGGAACCGTCTCGGGAAGGCCTGCAGCGAGAACGATGTTGCGTGCGACGTTGAACGCCTGCTCGCCGATCTGCATGACGCAACCGGTGATGACGTCGTCGATGAGGGCGGGGTCGATTTTGTTGCGATCGACAAGAGCCTTGACGACCTCGGATCCGAGGTCGACCGCGTGCCATTCCTTCAGACGACCGTTGCGCTTTCCGAGCGGTGTGCGAATGACGTCGACGATGACTGCCTGCTGCATGGAAGACTCCTTTGCGTGGAAGGTCAAGTATTGCAGGATACTTCCCTCGTCGTTGACTTGAACTGCGACCTCGGCGAAGCAGTCGGCCGCTGGGAGGACAGCCACGAAGTACCGCTCATCTCGGTCGTTTCCAGCGCGAACGTCGCGTGCGGCGGTCACGCCGGTGACGACGCATCGATGCATGCTGTCTGCGGTTCCGCCGCCCACCATGGCGTCGCGGTCGGGGCCCAGGTGTCGTACCCCGATCGCGAGGGATTCGGCCGGCGATTCCTCGAGATCACCCCGGCGGACTTGCTCGCCAGTATTCGACAGCAGTTCGCCGCTCTCGAACGCACGGCGGTGCGGGTCGGTACCCGCGTCATGTACGTCAAACCGCACGGAGCGCTGTACAACGCGATCGTCACGAACGAGGACCACGCGCGCTGTGTCGTCGAGCTTGCACGCGAGAACTCGGTGCCGATCCTCGGACTTCCGGGATCACGTGCCGAATCGATGGCCCGCGACAATGGAGTCGGCTTCGTCGCCGAATTCTTCGCCGATCGCAACTACACGCCACGCGGCACGCTCGTACCGCGCTCCGAACCCGACGCGCTCGTGACGGATCCCGCCACCGCCGCTGAACGCGTCGTGCGCATGCTCGTCGACGGATGCGTCAACGCGAACACGGGTGAGAACGTGTTTACGCGTGGCCGTTCGGTGTGCGTGCACAGCGACACCGACGGTGCCGTGACGTTGCTGCGTGCCGTGCGTGCACGGATCGTCGACGCGGGATGGAAGATCTCCCCTTTTGCGCCTGCGACGACCCGATGACGTCGCTCACCATTCACACGTACGGACCGCGTGCCGTTCTTCTCGAATGGAACGACGACGACACATCGATCGGTGACGCTCCGTTGCGATTCTCCGAGTGGGCGCGCCGCGACGACACGTTGTCGGGTCTCGCCGAGGAAATCGTG
Source organism: Ilumatobacteraceae bacterium (assembly GCA_044238425.1). Classification (GTDB taxonomy): domain Bacteria; phylum Actinomycetota; class Acidimicrobiia; order Acidimicrobiales; family Ilumatobacteraceae; genus F1-60-MAGs027. The sequence continues at coordinate 15,859 of JBIIDI010000013.1, read as the reverse complement.
CCGGGTGCGCGCACCGTCCTCGTCGTGCACCGACCCGATGTCGGCGACGACGTGCGTCGCGTCGCTGCATCGTTCGACCCCGCGTCGTCATCGCTGCGCAGTGGTCGTCAGCACGAAATCCCCGTCAACTACGACGGTGAAGATCTCGCCGCGGTCGCCGCGATGATCGGGAGTTCGGTCGCTGACGTCGTCGCAATGCACAGCGCTGCGACGTACCGCGTCGCATTCTGCGGGTTCGCGCCCGGCTTCGGTTACCTCACGGGGTTGGACTCTCGACTGCACGTTCCCCGTCGTGAGACGCCGCGCACGAAAGTTCCGGCGGGCTCGGTTGCCATCGCAAGCGAATACAGTGCCGTGTATCCCCACTCGTCGCCCGGTGGTTGGTATCTGCTCGGCACGACGACGACGGCGATGTGGGACGTCGAGCGCATGCCACCGTCGCTACTCCAGCCCGGTGACACGGTGCGATTCATCGTCAATACGTGCCAGGTCAACAGTGTCCCGGTCAACGAAGCCGGGGGGAAAGAAGACCGATGATGCGGGAGTGTTGCATCATCCGCCGTGCCGGTATCGCAACGACGGTGCAGGATCTCGGCCGACCGGGGCTCGCACATCTCGGCGTGCCACGTTCGGGGGCTGCCGATCGGAAATCAGCGGCACTTGCCAATCGACTCGTCGGTAATGCGCCCGATGCAGCCCTTCTCGAAACATCGGGTGACCTCGAGGTGCACGTCATTCGTGACTGCTGGATGGCAGTGACGGGTGCCGACGCCCGGTTGTCGATCGACGCAAGGGCCCACGACACCGGTCGCAGCGTGTTCGTTGCGCGAGGTGGCAACGTTCGTCTGCACTCGCCGACGAACGGATTGCGCAACTACGTCGCGTTCGACGGTGGCATCGTCGGCAACCCGGTACTCGGATCGCTGAGCACCGACACGTTGTCGGGCATCGTTCCCATCGTCATCGAATCGGGTGTCACGTTGCACTCGGGACCGCTGCGGAGTGAGCCCGTTTTCATCGACCCTTTGCCGCAGCGACGATCCGACAGCATCGACATCCTTCCCGGACCTCGGGCAACATGGTGCACGACCGAGTCGATGTCACGGATGATCACCGAAGACTGGGTGGTCGCAGCCGACGTCAACCGCATCGGCATCCGACTCGACGGTCCCCGAATGGAGCGTGCGATACACGGCGAGGTTCCATCCGAGGGTCTCGTGCGCGGTGCGGTGCAGCTGTTGCCGACGGGAAGTCTCATCGTCATGCTCGCGGATTATCCCGTCACCGGTGGCTATCCGGTCGTTGCCGTCGTCACTGACGACGCTGTCGATGCACTGGTGCAGTGTCGACCCGGTGAACGCGTGCGGTTCCGCCGGTCGGCTTCGGCGTGGCGGAACGGTTCTTCGGCGCACTGACTCCACCGCATGCACTCTCGGGAGTGCCGATCTGTCTCGCTAGCTGAAGACTCTGTTACCTGAAGACTCTGTCAGCTCAAAACTCTGTCAGCTGAAGATAATGGTGCGGTTGTTCCACACGAGAACGCGGTGTTCGACGTGTGCGCGCACCGCCCGCGCGAGAACGACCGTCTCGAGGTCGCGACCACGACGTGTGAGTTCGGTGACGTCGTCGCGATGGGTCACCGCAGCGACGTCCTGGGCGATGATCGGTCCTTCATCGAGCACTTCCGACACGTAGTGAGCGGTGGCGCCGATGACCTTCACGCCGCGATCGTGTGCCTGACGGTACGGATTGGCACCGACGAATGCGGGAAGGAAGGAATGGTGGATGTTGATCATCTTCCCCGACCACGCCGACACGATGTGCGGCGGAAGAACGAGCATGTACCGGGCGAGAATGACGAGATCGAGCTGCAGATCGCCGAGCAACGTCTCGAGCGACGACTCCTGCACACGACGACCGTCCGAGGATGCGTCGACCGGCAAGTGGTGGAAGTCGCGACCGTGCGCCAGCGCCAGCGCCTCGGCATCACGATGATTGGACACCACCGCACGGACGTCGAGACCGAGGTCGCCGTAGGTCGTACGTGTGAGCAGGTCGGCGGCGCAATGCAGCGGCTTGGAGACGAGGATCGCGGTGCGCGGCCGCCACGGTCGCGGATGGATCGCATACGACATCGACCATGCGCGGGCAACCGCATCGAAACCCCGTCGCAAGCTGTCGATCGGGGTCCCCGTCGGGTGCGTGAACTCGACGCGCTGAAAGAACATTTCATCCTGAACGTCGGTGTGCTGCTCGGCATGAACGATGTTCCCGCCGATTCCGGCAACCCACGACGCGACGGCGGCCACGAGTCCGGGACGATCCGGGCACGAAATGAGCAGGACCGCGGTTGTGGACACGGGGGTTGAAGTCATCGGCAATTCATCAGCCTACGAGCGACGACTCGCGGGGACTGTACCGTTTCAGACGTGACCGTACCTTTCAACGACGTCAGTCGGCTGAATGTGCGTTATTCAGCAGACATACGGCATGCCATTGACTCGGTTCTCCGGTCCGGTGAACTCATCCTTGGTTCCGCCGTCAGCACGTTCGAGACGGAGTTTGCACGATTCTGCGGCACAACGGAATGTGTCGGTGTCGCCAACGCCACCGATGGTCTGGAGCTCGCACTGCGCGCCGCGGGGTGCGGACCGGGATGGGAGGTGGTCGTGGCCGGCAACGCCGGTGGCTACTCGACGGTGGCGGCGATTGCCATCGGAGCGACTCCTGTCTTTGCGGACATCGATCCGCGGACACTTCTCATCGACCCCGAATCGGTTGCATCCGTCATCTCCGAACGAACCAGGGCCGTGATCGTCACGCACTTGTACGGAGGGGTCGTCGACGTTGAACGACTCCGAGGGACACTGCCCGCGCACGTCATCATCATCGAAGACGGCTCCCAGGCCCACGGTGCGCGGATCAACGGCCGCCAAGTTGGTTCACTCGGTGACCTTGCCGTGTTTTCTTTTTACCCAACGAAGAACCTCGGCGCAGTCGGGGATGCGGGCGCCGTCACCGGCACGAACACCGAGTTGCTCACGGCAGTGCGCGAGTTGCGGCAATACGGATGGGGATCGCGGTACCGCATCAACCGTGCGTACGGTCGCAACAGTCGATTGGATCCCGTGCAGGCGGCGGCACTCTCGGTAAAGCTTCGCGATGTCGTCTCGGTGAATTCCGAACGGATTCGGATTGCCGACTTCCTTGCCGGCGAATCCGGTCACGTCGAGTCATTCGTCCATCGTGCGTTCGGTGACCACGTCATCCATGCGGGTCACTTGTGCGTCATCACCCATCCGGACCGTGATGCCTTTGCAAAACGATTGTCGGCATGGGGCGTATCAACGGCGGTGCACTTTCCGGTTCCCGACCATCGTCAGACACCCCTGAAAGATCTCGTCATCGTTCGAGACACGCTGCGTGAAACGGAACTAGCGTGCGATCGCGTGTTGTCCCTTCCCGGCTTTCCCGGCATGACGGAGGAAGAACAGCACGTCGTTGTCGATGCCGTTCGCACGGAATGGTGATTCGGCGGTGACCATTTCCAACGGGTTGGCACGGAACGAGATCTTTTCCATCGTCATTCCCGTATTCAACAACGAAGGCTCGTTGGGTGAGCTGCTCACCCAACTGACTGCGCTTCGCGGACGACTGTCGAGTGAAATCGAGCTCGTTTTCGTCGATGACGGCAGCGTCGATTCGAGTGCGACGATTCTCGCCGACCTTCTTCGGACATGGCCCGGACCGGCATCGTTGATCCGCCATTCACGGAACTTCGGTTCATTCTCCGCCATTCGCAGCGGGTTGTTGCACGCCACCGGCGCCCATGCGGCCGTCATGGCGGCAGACCTTCAGGAGCCGGTATCTCTCATTGAGGACTTCCATCATGTACTCGTCGATGAACGTCGACCGCTCGCCGTCGGGGTACGACATAGTCGCAACGATCCCGCATCCAGTGCATTCAGCTCACGGTTGTTCTGGAGGATGTACCGGCGATTCGTTCAGCCGGACATGCCGGTAGGCGGAGTCGATGTGTTCGGTTGCTCGCGTGACGTCGTTGACCAACTTCTCGCATTGCGCGAATCGAATACCTCGCTGGTTGGACAGCTCATCTGGCTCGGTTTTCCACGAAGAGAGATTCCGTACGACCGACAGGCCCGGCACAGCGGTGTCAGTGGCTGGACGTTGCGCAAGAAATTCCGTTACATGGCAGATTCCATCTTCTCGTTCACCGACCTGCCAATTCGCCTGGTCGTCGCAACGGGATTGTTCGGCGTAGTGATGTCTCTTGCAGTTGGTGTTGCCGTGCTCGTCGCCCGTTTCACCACCGATCTCCAGACTCCGGGCTACACACCGATCGTTCTCACGATCACATTCACCGGTGCCCTCATTCTCCTGGCCTTGGGGGTGACCGGTTCGTACGTGTGGCGCACGTACGAGAACACGAAGGGTCGGCCCAGATCGGTGATTCGTGACGTACAAAGGTTCGGACACGGAGGAGCTCGATGAACGGAGCAAAGGCCTTCATCCACCTCAATGCGTTGTGTGAGTCGACGCACATTGGTTCGGGCACGCGTATCTGGGCCTTCAGCCACATCCTCGAAGGTGCCGTCATTGGTGCTGACTGCAACATCTGCGAGAGCGTCTTCATCGAAAACGACGTCGTCATCGGAGACAGAACGACGGTGAAGAACGGAGTTCAGCTGTGGGACGGCATACGACTCGGAAGTGACGTCTTTGTCGGCCCGAACTGCACGTTTACGAACGATCGAATGCCGAGGAGTCGTCAGCGACCCGAGAAGTTCTTGGAAACCGTCGTCGAAAACGGGGCATCAATCGGGGCGAATGCGACGATCCTGCCCGGAGTGCGAATCGGCTCGGGTGCGATGGTCGGTGCAGGTGCAGTCGTGACCCGCAACGTGCCGCCGAACACGATCGTGGTCGGTAATCCAGCACAAATCCGAGGGTACGTAAGTGAGGGCGGCGCGACGCTGTCACCAATCTCGGTTCACGAAAGTTCCGTGGAAAGCGCAGGCGACGAACCGCGATCCGTTGCCCGGATCGTCGATGTAGGTGTGTCACCGGTTCGCCTCGTACGCCTGCCTCAATTCGAAGACTTGCGCGGCTCACTTGCCGTCATCGAAATCGCGCGCGACCTTCAGCTCCCCGCCATGGAGAGGATCTTCTTCGTCCACTCGGTTCCCAATCAACACGTGCGCGGAGAGCATGCGCATCGAAAGTGCCACCAGGTCTTGTTGTGCACACACGGTTCGGTCTCCGTGCTCGTCGACAACGGGTCCCAACGTGCGACGGTGCGACTCGACGACCCGAACCATGCGCTGCACGTGCCGCCTCGCGTGTGGGCGTCACAATTTTCCTTCAGTCCCGATGCGGTTCTCACGGTATTGGCGAGTCATGCGTACGACGAATCGGACTACATCCGGTCGTACGAAGCCTTCTCCCGATTCATTTCTGATTCCTGAATCGGATGAAGTGAAGGATCGTTTGGTGGAGACGATGGGACTCGAACCCACGACCCCCTGCTTGCAAAGCAGGTGCTCTAGCCAGCTGAGCTACGTCCCCGAAGGGCGTTCCGTACGCTAACAGTGCCGGTCGCTACTCTTCGCCCATGAACCCGGACACACTCGACGTTGCACTGCTCATTTTGCGCGGCTACTTCGGAATCACGCTGGCACTCCACGGTTGGAACAAGGTGCGGTCGCGTAGTGCCGTTGCCGGAACGGCGGGATGGTTCACGTCGATCGGCATGCGCAACGGTCGGTTGTCGGCGGTGCTCGCCGCCGGCACCGAGATATCCGCGGGCCTCGGATTGACGTTGGGACTCTTCACACCGCTCGCAGCCGCGGCAACGATCGGAGTCATGGTCGTTGCAACGGTCGTTGCGCATGCGAAAAACGGCTTCTTCATCTTCCGACCGGGGCAAGGCTGGGAATACACCGCGGCGTTCATCGCCGTTGCCGTGGCCATCGCCGGAACGGGTCCGGGTCGGATCTCGCTCGACTCGGCGCTGAGTATCACGTTCGATCCCTGGCCAACGTTCATCGGCGCAATTGCGATCGGGGTCGTCGGTGCGACGGCACAGTTGCTCGTCATGTGGCGACCACCGCGCACCGAAGCCTGAGCGGCACCGTCGGGCCTCTCCCGATTCTCATCGTCGACGTCCACACCGACGTTGCGAGGCCCCAATAGCCTCACATCGTGACGACCACCGAAGCGCTCATCTACGCATACCGCGTCATGCGGTTGCCGGTGCTCGATGCCGGTGGTCGCCCGATCGGCAAGGTTGACGACATCGTCGTCGTCCCCGGGCGTGGTCGTGATGCTCCGCGAGTGCTCGGCTTCGTCGTGAACAGCCAACGTCGGCGCATCTTCGTCAGCGCCGCCCGTATCGCGTCGCTCGACAACTCGGGTGCCCGATTGAAGAGCTTCGACATCGATCTCAAGCCGTTCCGCAGCCGCTCGGGTGAACGACTCATCGGTCAGCAGGTTCTTGATGCACGAGTCGGTGACGAGGTCGTCACCGACGTCGGACTCATCCACCACTCGGGGCACAACCCGGGATGGCGCGTGAGCAAGTTGCGGATGTCGAAGCGCGGACTGTTGTTGTCGCGACCGTCGTTCCGTCTCGTCGACTGGACGTTCGCATCGCAACTCTTCATGCCGGAAACGCCGGTGGCAGCAGAAGCAGCCCGCCTCAGCGACATGCACCCGAGTGACGTCGCAACGATCATTTCTTCACTGCCGATCACGCAACGCCGACTCATCGCCGAAGCGATGGATGACGAACGCCTCGCCGACGTCCTCGAAGAGATGCCCGAGGACGAGCGTTTGCGACTGATCGAAGGTCTCGACATCGAACGTTTGAGCGGTGTTCTCGATGAAATGGAGTCCGACGACCTCGCCGACCTGCTCGCGAGCATGGGGAGCGAACAGCGCGCCCGCGTTCTCGAAGCAATGGATGAAGATGACGCCGACACGATGCGCCAGCTGTTGTCGTACCCCGATGGCACCGCCGGTGCGTTGATGACGCCGGAGATCATCGTGCTCTCACCGGAAGCAACCGTGGCCGAAGCGTTGGCGATGGTTCGCGACTCGCAGTGGCTGGTGTCGATCGCAGCCCAAGTGTTCGTCACCCACGGTCCGCACACTCCCCCGACGGGTGGCTATCTCGGCATCGTGCACTTCCAGCGACTGCTTCGCGAACCGCCGCAGACGAAGTTGAAGGACTGTCTCGAACACGAAGCGACGATTCCCCCGACCATGCCGCAGTCGGAAGTTGCGGTGCGACTTGCGACGTACAACCTGCTCGCCGTTGCCGTCGTCGATTCGGGTAACAGACTCCTCGGAGCGATCACCGTCGACGACGTTCTCGATCGTGCGTTGCCGACGAACTGGCGCCGCCGAGCACAATCATCAAGTGACGTCGCAGCGGGAGTGAAGTCGTGAAGCGACCCGAGGATCTTCGCCGCCCGCGCTACCGCCGTCGCGTCCCGATCGGGTACGACGCCGCCGCATTCGGTCAGTTCTCGGAACGCATCGCCCGCTTTCTCGGTACCGCCCGGTTTCTCGTCGTCCAGTCGGTCATGGTCGTCATCTGGATCAGCATCAACGTGTTCGTCATCGCGTTTCGCTGGGACCCGTACCCGTTCATTCTTCTCAACCTCATGTTCTCCGTGCAGGCGGCGTATGCGGCGCCGCTCATCTTGTTGGCACAGAACCGTCAGGAAGACCGTGACCGGCATCAAGCCGAGATCGATCGCACCGTCGCCCGACGCACGCAGGAAGATGCCGAATACCTCGCGCGTGAACTCGCTGCCGTGCGTTTGGCGCTAGCCGACTCGGCCTCGTCGAGCGAGTTGCGCGACATGATGAACCGCCTCGAAGAGTCCGTCGAACAACTCCGCAACGCCGTCGAGCGACTCCCTCGCTGACGCGCGTTACCGGCAGTGCCGGCAGCGTCCGATGACGTCGAGACGATGATGATTGAGCGCGTACCCGGCGCTACTTGCGACTTTCCGCAGCCCTCGTTCGAGATCGTGCTCAAGGGCTTTCGGCAGGGCGACATCGGCGATGTCGCCGCACGACATGCACACGAGATGATGGTGATGACCGAGTGCGAACTCGGCAAGTTCGTAGCGCGCAGTGTCCTCCTGCATGCCCGCAACGCGGTCAACGACACCGGCAGCGATGAGCACCGTGAGGTTCCGGTACAGCGAGCTTTGAACGATGCCGCGGCGCGATGTCAACAGCTCGCGCACGGTGAGTGGCCGCGGTGCGGTGATGAGTTCACCGACGATCGCACGACGCAATGTCGTGTATCGCTGACCATCCCGACGCAACTTTTCGGCAATTTCGCGGTGCAGCGACTCTGCATTCGACTTCACCCGATCACGCTACCGAGAAATGAGAATGGACGGGAATGGTTGGAACGTCAGGTGTCGCGTTACAGCGAACTCGTGCCGATGAACTCCTGGAGACGAATCCCTTCTCCTGTCACGTCACCGAGAATGGCATCGTTCGGCACCCCTGTTGCACCGAGGACGTGCACACCGGCGGCAACCTGCCCGCGCTCGATTGCAACGGCTGATGCCGCAGCAACTAGGCCGGCTAGCCGCGCCAGCCGCTCGGCGACGCCGATGACTTCCACGTGTCGGTGGTCTCCGCGCCACCCCCGCACCTCGACTCGCACCGCACCGAGACCACCTTCAGGATGCGGGGGCGTGAGCATCGGCAGGCGCGAGGTGAGTCGGTCACGACGTGTCGCCGAGACGCGCGCAGTGATACGCACGGCGGACGGAAAGGCGCGGGACAGCACCATCGGATCGGGTGATTCGCTGCGGTAGCAGTCGTGACCACCCACGGGATCGGGAAACCAGCACAATTCACGCCCGCTACCCGCAGGACGCCTCAACCACGATCCGTCGTGCAAACCGATCGACGTGCCGGCGAGCGCACGGTGGTGTTGCTGCGCGCATGCAGGACCACCCGTTCCGTGACTTGCCACATGGATTTCGTCGACCTCGTCGAACTTCACGGCAAGGTGCCGGCTGACGAGACCGGTGAGTCCGGGAGTTGCCGCAGCACCGACGATCACCGTCGTCGACGTGTCGAGTTCGAGCAGATCACGTACGTCGTCCGCATCGTCACTCGTCGATACGACATGGCACCCGCGCATCACCAGTTTCTCCACGGCGCGGGCCTGCGGAGCGGGACACGCGATGACGACGACGTTGCACCGGCGAATACCGTCCTGATCGCCCACGACAATTCCGTGGCGTCGCCCTCCCAGCGATTCGACAAGTCGACGTGCAACGACAGGATTGGCGTCGTAGACGACCACCTCCGACTCGCGACGGGCGAGCAGTTGACGGGCAACGGTCGTCCCGACGCGACCGACACCGATGACTCCGATCACGGGTGTCGGTACCGATCAGACACGGTCAGCGGGGACCGGCATCACGCCAGCCACCCTGCTTCGTCGTCACCTTCGTGTTTCCCTTCAGGCGCAACACACCGGCCACTGCACCGGCCACGCTGAGAACGAGGAGGACTCGTCGGAACAGGGAAAACATCGCGGGTCCTTTCTGGTGGGGCTAATTGGAGTCGAACCAACGACCTCATCCTTATCAGGGATGCGCTCTAACCAACTGAGCTATAGCCCCAGAAATCCGGGACCCTCATGTTACTGCCGCTGATCTTCGTCGCCACCCGGAAAGCACACAGCCGATTGCGATGACCCATAGTGGCACGGTGAAGCTGCGTGAAATCGATGTTGCCTCGACGACGACGCCCATTTCGTTCGTGTACCAACCGAAGTATGCGCTGTCAATCGGGAGATTGAACATCGTGCTCGCGGCTGCCGCGGTGAGCAGTGCAGTGGACGCCGAAGTGCGGCCGGCGGTGTCGAAAACTCCCCGACCTTCGTCGACGACACGGGGATCGCGAATGATGAGGGCAGCCACTACCAGCACGAAGCACTGGTAGTAGTAATACGTCGTCCCGACGAACAACGACGCAGCGACGAGACCGATCACGACCACGATTTCGTTGCGACGTTGGCGCGCAGCGACAAAGGCAATCACGACCGAAGCAAACAACACGACGAGCGCGATGGTGTTGCGATGTGCGTACTCAATATCAGTGAGTCGTGTTCCCCACCCCAGCCATGATTGGATCAGCCGAGCGACGTCGTGCAGTGTCTGGGAGAATGACACGTTCGAGCTGTCGAAAACGGCGTATTCGGTTGACCGGTTGAGTGACGCATCCATGAACCGGCGTGCTTGGTTGACGAAACCGCCCTCACCGAGAGCGAATCCAACACAGTGAATTGCTCCAATGCCAACGAGGGAACGGAGCAGTTCACGCCAACGTCCGAGGACGAACGGAACGATGAGTAGTACGGCATATTGAGGTTTGATGACCGCGGCGCCGACGATTCCTGTGACTGCCATCGCCGGCACAGTTCGCAACGTTCCGGCCGCAAATGCAAGGAGGAACGGGACGACGAATGCCACGGAGTTGCCTCGATCGAGCGGCCCCGCGAACGCACTTGATGCGACGGCGAGAACGAGTACCGGCCAGCGCAGTGATCCTTGCCGTCGTGTGGCCCACCACAGCGGAGCGAGTAGCGCGAGTGCAGAGGCAACGAGCCAGGAGTACAGGCCGATCAGAGATGATCCGGTCAACTTCTCGATCGCAACGAAGGGCTTGAAAACCCACTTTGACGCAGGCGGATAGTTGGCGGCGAATTCACCCTCGTAATAGTCGAGGAAACAGTGCGTTCCGATTCCTACGTCCCCCGGGTACTTGCAGAGTTCCAAGGGTTCGGCGCTGAGCACCTCCGACACTCGAACCGTCAGGTAGTGGTTGCCGATCCAACTGCCAACAACCGACACGATGGCAAACGCACCGGCTACTGCGAGAAAGATCCGTGACGCCGGTAGACGGATCTTCATCGACTACTACTCCGTATCACCCGCAGGCGACGTAAGAACCATTTCCTCTTCGAGCACGGTGACGCGAATTCCGCCGACGAGCTCGGTGACGAGGTTGAAGACGACGGCGGCAATGACCCACACCCCGGTTCCGAGTGCTCCGAGGAGAAGCAACACGCCACCGGCATTGACGAACAAATCGGCACCGCGGAAGGTGAATGTCTCCCAACCGAACGATTCGAGGAAATTCTCGACGTTGTCAATCGTGCCACTTGCACTCGCCACGCTCCACAACAACGTGAGCGTGAGCATTGCAACGACGACACACGCCAGGTGCACCACGAGGGCCACCTTGAAAACGCTCCACACGTCGATCTCGCGCAGGATCCGAACGACGCGCCGCATTCGGGGCCGCCGAGTGAGTGACGAAGTGTCGGCGTCGGAGGTGTTGTTCATGGGGTTATCGCCGGGTCGTCGGATGACTCACCCGGCGTGACATCGAGTGTACGAGCGACCGCCGACGCAGTGTACGTACCCGCCGCGGTGCGTACCGTCACGTCAACACGGGCACCATGTGTATTGATTGCACCAGTCATGGCTTCGGTGTGCGTGACGACGTCGTCGATACGTATGTCCCAGGCACGCTCGAGGGCAGTGCGCACGGACAATGACCACCCCGGCTGAGAGGCCGCCAACGCCACCGCGTCCGCTGCATACTCCCCACGTCGCGCGACGCGCGACGACGAAACGTCATCGGCAAAGGACACGAGTGACGCCAATGCCACGACGATGACGGCGATCGCGATCACGGGTCGTCGTCAGCTCAGGAATTCGGGCTGGGCCGACTTGCGAGACGGTGACAACGCGTTGTTGAGCAACGTTGTGAAACTTTGTCGTCAGGCGTCGTCGCCGGCGACGATCGGTGCGACCGACGCAACGATCTGTCCCTCGTCGAGGCTCATCACCCGCACACCCGTCGCCGCACGGCCCTGACTCGAGATTTCCCGCACGGGAATGCGAATCGTCGTTCCACCCGTGGCAACGGCAACGATTTCATCCTCGAGACCGACCATGAATGCCGCCGCGACGCGACCCTTCTTGCCGGTGAGCTTGATGCCGATCATGCCCATGCCACCACGACCCTTGCGGGCAAAGTGCGACAGCTGCGTGCGCTTGCCGTAACCGGCCTCGGTGATGATGAGAATTGACGCGTCATCCTTGGCAACGTCGACGGACACCACCTCGTCACCGGCACGCAACTTCATGCCACGCACGCCGGCTGCCGACCGACCCATCGGTCGGACCTGCTTTTCGCTGAAACGGATGGTTTGACCGGTGCGTGACACCATGAACACGTCGTCGCTTCCCGTCGTTTCGATGACCCGTACGAGTTCGTCCTTCGGGTTGAGCTTCAGGGCGATGAGACCGTCGCGACGACTCGAGTCGTACTCGTCGAAGCGGGTCTTTTTCACCTGACCCATGCGCGTCGCAAAGAACAAGTGGCGTTCTCCCGGGAACTCGCGCGTGTCGATGATCGCCTCGATGCGCTCGCCTTGCTGCAACGGCAGGAGGTTGACGATGGGTATGCCCTTCGCGGTGCGCTCGCGTTCGGGCACTTCCATTGCGCGTAGGCGGTACACCCGACCACGGTTGGAGAAGAACAACAGGTAGGCGTGCGCCGTCGTGAAGATGACGTGTCTGACGATGTCGTCGCTCTTCAGACGCGCGCCGCTGACGCCACGACCGCCGCGGCCCTGGGTACGGAACGAATCCGCGCTCACCGCCTTCACGTACTGCTCCTGGGTCATGACGATGACGAGTTCCTTGTCTTCGACGAGGTCCTCGACGCCGATTTCGCCGACATCGGCGGCGATGGTGCACACGCGCGGCGTGGCGAACGCCTTGCGGACGTCGCTCAACTCGGCGCTGATGACGGCACGGAGTTTCTTGTCGTCCTTGAGAATCGCCGTGAGTTCGCGAATCTGCTCGCGGATGTTCTTCTGTTCCGTTTCGAGATCGATGCGCGACAGCCGGGTGAGCTGGCGCAGCTGCATGTCGAGGATGTCGATCGCCTGGCGCTCGGAGAAGCCGAACTTCTTGCCCATCAACGCTTCCTTCGCCGCTGCCGAATCTTCGCTCGCACGGATGACCTTGATCACCTCGTCGATGACGTTCAGCGCCTTCAGGCGTCCTTCGAGGATGTGGTTGCGATCGGTGGCTTTGTCGAGTCGGAACTGGCTGCGTCGCGTGAGCACCTCGATCTGGTGCTGCACGTAGCCGTGCAGGGCGTCACGCAGGTTGAGCGTGCGGGGCACACCGTCGACGAGAGCAACCATGTTCACGGAGAACTGCGACTGCAGCTGAGTGTTCTTGAAGAGGTTGTTCATGACGACGTTCGCGTTCGCATCGCGCTTCAACGTGATGATGAGGTTGGTTGCGCCACCGGCGGAGTTGTCGTTGACGTCGGCGATGCCGTCGAGACCGTCGTTGTCGACGAGTTCCTGGATGCGTGCGGCGATCGCCGAACAGCTCGCCTGGTACGGCAACTCCGACACGACGATCTGCATCTGACCGCGGCGACCCTCTTCGATCGACACTTTCGCCCGCATCTTGATCGACCCGCGACCCGTCTTGTAGGCGTCGTTGATGCCCTCGCGACCGAGGATCATGCCACCGGTCGGAAAGTCTGGACCCTTGATGAACTTCATGAGGTCCGTCACCTTGGCATCGGGATTGTCGATGAGGTGCAGCGTGGCATCGATGACTTCGCCGAGATTGTGCGGGGGGATGCTCGTCGCCATGCCGACGGCGATGCCCTGCGAACCGTTGACGAGCAAGTTCGGGAATCGGGCGGGGAGAACGACGGGCTCTTCGGAGGTTCCGTCGTAGTTCGCCATGAGATCGACGGTGTTCTCGTCGATGTCGGCGAGCAGTTGCATCGCCAACGGATGGAGTCGTGCTTCCGTGTAGCGGCTCGCCGCCGGACCGAAGTCGGGTGAGCCGTAATTGCCGTGGAAGTCGATGAGCGGATGGCGCAACGAGAACGGCTGGGCCATGCGCACGAGGGCGTCGTAGATCGCGCCGTCGCCGTGCGGGTGGTACCGGGCCATCGTGTCACCGGTGACGCGTGCACATTTCACGTACGGGCGGTCGGGGCGGAAGCCCTGCTGGTCCATGTCCCAGATGATGCGGCGGTGCACCGGCTTCAAACCGTCGCGCACGTCGGGAAGTGCGCGCGACATGATCGTGGAAATCGCGTAGTCGAGGAACGAACGCTCCATTTCGTCCTGCAACTGCACGGGCTGTACGGAATCGCCGCTCGACAGCGGGAGTTGCGACGAACCGTCGCCACCGCCGGCCTGTCCGGCCTTCGGTGTTGCGGCGTTCTTTTTCGAGGGCTTCTTTGCAGCCATGGTCGCTCCTAAAAGTCCAGGTTGCGCACGTCGCGCGCGTTCGTCGTGATGAATTCCTTGCGACTCTCGACGTCGTCACCCATGAGCACACTCATGATGTTTTCCGCCTCGGCGGCTTCGTCGACGGTGATCTGCAGCAACGTGCGCGTTGCGGCGTCCATCGTCGTCGACTTCAGCTCCTGCCAGTCCATTTCGCCGAGACCCTTGAGTCGCTGGAACTCCTTCTTGTGATTCGGATGCTCCTTGAGGAACGCCGCCTTCGCCGCATCGTCCTTCAGGTACACCTTCTCCTTGCCGACTTCGGTGGAGTACAGCGGTGGTTGGGCGATGTAGATGAATCCGCTTTCCACCATCGGTCGCATCTGTCGGTAAAAGAACGTGAGCAACAACGTACGGATGTGGCTGCCGTCGACGTCGGCGTCCGCGAGGATGATCACTTTGTGATACCGGGCCTTGGCCACGTCGAATTCGTCGTTGCCGACACCGCCACCGATTGCGGTGATGAGCGCCTGGATCTCGTTGTTCTTCAGCATCTTGTCGAGTCGGGCGCGCTCGACGTTGAGGATCTTGCCGCGAATCGGCAGGATCGCCTGGGTGCGGGGGTCGCGAGCGTCGACTGCCGTGCCGCCGGCCGAGTCACCTTCGACGATGAAGATCTCGCTCTCGGCGGGTTCACTCGACGTGCAGTCCTTCAACTTGTCGGGCATTCCCGCACCGGACAACGCCGTCTTGCGGCGCACGGCATTGCGGGCGTTCTTCGCCGCAAGTCGAGCCTGTGCCGCGGCAATCGCCTTCTTCACGACTCGGTTCGCTTCGGTGGGGTTCTCCTGCAACCACTCCTCGAGTCGCGCGTTCGTTTCCTTCTGAACGAACGAACGCATCGACACGTTGCCGAGTTTCGCCTTCGTCTGTCCTTCGAACTGTGGCTCGCGCAGCTTCACCGACACGACGGCAGTGAGTCCTTCGCGAATGTCCTCGCCGAGCAGGTTGTCGTCCTTGTCCTTCAACGCACCGGAGGCGCGCGCGTACTTGTTCATCACCGAAGTGAGCGCGGTCTTGAAGCCCTCGACGTGCATGCCGCCCTCGACAGTGGAGATTCCGTTCGCGTAACCGTAGATGCCCTCGTAGTAACCGGTGTTCCACTGCAGCGCAATGTCGAGAGTCTGATCGTCCTCCGACGCCTCGTAATGAGCCACCTTCGTGAACAGCGCTTCGCGCGACTGGTTGAGGTGCTTGACGAAATCGACGATGCCGCCCTTGTACTGGAAGGTGGTCTTTGCCTTCTTGTCGCTGCGTTGATCCTCGAACACCACTTCGAGTCCACGGTTGAGGAACGCGATCGTCTGCAGACGCTCGAGAACGGTGCGTGACACGAACTCGATTCCTTCGGCGGCAAAGATCGTCGGATCAGGCCAGAAGCGGATCGACGTTCCGCTCGCCCGGTTCTTGTCCGATGATCCGACCTTGGTGAGCTTGCCCTTCGGCTTG